>JAHFPK010000151.1 GCA_023266715.1 Hyphomicrobiales bacterium
CCGTGCCCGCAATGCCAAGCGCCGTGCCGTGGTCCGGTGAGGTGCGAATGAAATGCAGACCCAGGGTAACATTGACCCCGCCATGAAAATCCAGGGTCTTCACTGGAATCAGGGCCTGGTCATGGTACATGCAGAGAATGGCATCATAGCCTGCACGCGCCTCCTCATGAAATGCTGTATCAGCCGGGAGCGGCCCCGCAACCGTCAGGCCTTCGGCACGCAACTGATTTATCGCGGGGGTGATGACCATCTGTTCCTCCCGGCCCATGGTGCCGTTTTCGCCCGCATGGGGATTAAGCCCGGTGAACGCAAGCCGGGGTCTCATGATGCCAAAGTACTTCTGCAGGTCATTGGCCACAACATGGGCCTGTGCCATAATCATCTTAGTATTGAGTGCCGCCGGGACATCCTTGAAAGGGATATGAACCGTAAGCGGAATAACGCGAAGGTTCTTCGCCACGAGCATCATGACTTCCTGGACCTGCTGACCGCGTTTGCCCGCGAGCGCTGCCAGATAGTCCGTGTGGCCCTGATATCTGAAACCAGCCGAATAAAGGGCTTCTTTCTGAATGGGGTTGGTGACAAGGGCAGCGGCCGCACCTGCCACGGTGAGCGAAACACCTTCGTCGATGGCAGCAATTACACTTTTCGCCGTTGCCGGATCAATGATGCCGAGCTTGGGGTGAACCGTGAGGGGCCGGTGCAAAATGGGCAAGGCCGTGGCAAAATTCTCAACAGCCTCATAGGGTTGAGAAATTTTTGCTGTGGTGATTGAAATGCCGGCCAAAGCAGCGCGACCGTTGAAATAGTCGCTATCACCAATCAAAAAAAAAGTGGCGCCGCTCATGCCGCGCAGGGCAAGCCAGGCTTTGGCAGTAATTTCCGGTGCTATGCCTGCAGGCTCCCCGCAGGTGAGGGCAATGGGCTTTGAATTTTGCGTAGCTTGCCCCATGGTTCAAGGTGGCGCGTAGGCCGGGTCCTTGTATTCGATCAAAGCCCCTTTGCGCATTATTTTCATGTATTTTTCTTCTGCGGCATCATACTTCTCATTTGACACGGCAGTTTCAACCTGTTGGCGCGTAGGCAACTCAAAGTTCGGTTTTGGCGGCTGAATGGTGCGTTTGCCGCAAAAACCAATAACCTGAATGCCGTTTTTCCCCCGCGCCGGTCCCATGGCTTGGCCAGGCCCCACATGATCGAGAGCTTCCTTCAGCGGCTTGGGAATTTTCGCTGCCACCGCATCAATAGGCTTTCCAATTTTGACATTGAAAATTCCCGATGCGGCTGCGCGCGCATTATTGCAGCCATTGAAATTCTTGATTAGTTGACTGGCTTCGATGGCG
The DNA here is from genome assembly GCA_023266715.1 of Hyphomicrobiales bacterium. GTDB lineage: Bacteria > Pseudomonadota > Alphaproteobacteria > Rhizobiales > Aestuariivirgaceae > Aestuariivirga. The sequence goes on from JAHFPK010000151.1 coordinate 1,344, forward strand.
CGGGCCTGCAGGAGCATGGCGTCATTTGCTGACTCAACCGGCAGGTCAATTTCAATAATGTTATAGACCTGCACCGCCTTCATGCGCGGATCATTCATGACGCTACTGACTTTTTGTTCCATGCCTTGTTTTATTTCGGCGTATTTTTTATCGACCTCTGCAGGGTCTACCGTGATCTTGACCTGGTATTTTCCGCCCAAAATTCTGGCAAAGGCGATCTGCGCGGCCACGTATTGCTTCAGGGAACTTGTGGCAATGCCTTGTGCTTGCAGTTTGGCGCGAAGGCCTGCCTCATCGGTTTTGAGGCCTTTGGCAACGCGCCCCAACTGCTCATCAATTTGTTTGTCAGTGGCATCGACTTTGTATTTTTTGGCCTCTGCGATTTTGATGACCTCATCAATCATCGCATGCAAGGCTTTCTTGCGCACGTCGCCGGATTCCTGCCCGCGGCCCAAAATTTTCAGGAGCCGCAAACGTTGATCGATATCATGGGTGGTAACGGGAACGTCATTGACGGTAGCCACAATGCCTTGGTCGGCGGCACGGGCGGAACTCTGGCTGCTATCCAACAAACACAATGCACACAACAAGACCGCCAAGCAACAAAACGTCTTCGTCATTAATTTCTCACCTAGAGACCAGCAGAAAAGCCGGTCCGGCCAATTGTTCGTAACTCAACCGACAACTTCAACGTGCGGTCAGTTTGTTCATCCGAGTCCGTTTTGTTGGTTTCCGAATATGTCAATTTTGCGCTCATGCAGTCGCAGTCAAAAGCGATACCTGCAGATTTGTTCAGAAATTCACTGTTCTCCAGATCATACTTAACGCCGCCGAACAGGCTCCAGGCCTCGGTAAATCGGAAACTGGCATCACTTTCAATCTGCTCAATGGTGTCATCGCGGCCGGCACTTGGCTCATTGTCGAGATAGATATAGCCCAGAGTGCCTGAAAACCTGTCCAGGGTGAAATTTGCAAAAGCTTCCTGAACATTGATGCTGGAAAGATCCTCTTCCACCCGAGCCTGATAGGAAAGTCCCAGATTGTCCCAAGGTTGGAAAACGATAGCACCAACGAGATCAGACTTGGTACCATCAAGTCCCGAGTCCAAATTAAAGCTGTTTTCGCCAGCGATGTGAAATGACTCACCGAGGCTGACACGGGTGAATCCGCCATTCTCGCCCAGGAAAGAATAGAGCAGGCCGACATTGGCGCGGGTACCGCCTTCGTATCGGTCCTGGCCGGTGAAGCGATCATGAAGAAACAGGCTGGTATTATCAAAATTCACGCTGATGGCATCTTCATTGCCAATTTTTTCTTCGTCAGTTTCGTCCGTTGCTGCGATGGCCTGGAACACCGGGGTAATAATGCTCTGGCCAAAATCATATGATGCAATGAAAGGCCAGCGCACATCCACGCCAACCGAAGGCAAAACCCGGCCCGTTGCTTCACTTTCGCGGAACCCGCTGACAGTAAGGGGATCAGGCACATTGTTCGTGATGTAGAGATCGCTGCGCACCTTCGCAAAGGGTGTGATCACCTGGCCGGCATTCGTCGTCATTTGCTTTTGCCAATTGAAATTGGCCACAGCGCGGGTCTGGTCGGTTCCATGATTGATCGTTGCGAAGGGTGTATCCGGGTCATCGCGGGAAAGTGAATAGGCGCTAAAATCAAGACTAAGTTCTCCGCCAAGCACTGCCTGATCAAAGGTATATTCAGAATTGATGTAAGGCAGGGCTACAGGAATGGTGCTTTGGTCTTCAACCAGCGACAGCGTTCTGAAATACAGTGCCTGGGCCGAAAAATAACTGCGGTCGGCCAAGCCGGTCAGATAGAGCTTGCTGGTAGCCAGATCGCGGTCGTCGATATCGTAGTCGTCGAGAAATTTCGTGTCGCTGGTGAGTGTCCCATCCCAACCCCAGTCCCAGGCGCCATTAAGCTTGAAATCGCCCGATGTCGTCACCGCGCCACGCCAGTCCGTGTCGCCGGGCGGATCAGCCTCGGCCAGCTGGTAAACCCCATAGCCGTGAACATTGTAGCTGCCCGATTTCAGACGTTGCCGGAACTCCACGTCAGCCACCGGACCCTGCTGCGTGGTCCACATCGGCCTGAATGTTAGATCGGCACTGGGACCGAGCTCCAGGAAGTACGGCGTGACTATTCCGTAGCCATAAGCCCCCCCGCTGTTGAAGCTCGGAAGAAGAAAGCCCGAGCGCCGTTTGACCGTGGGATCCGGCATTGACGCATAGGGCAGCCAAGCCACCGGAACGCCTGAAAATCTAAGTGTAGGATTGGTGAGGTAAAGGTTTTTCTTCTTTTCATCATGCACGGTTTGCGTCGTGGTAATTTCCCAAAGTGGCGCCCCGTTTTTTGTGGTGCAACCCTTGCAAGCCGTATAGCTTGCATGCTCAAAGACGGTAATGCCGCCTTCCTTCCGCCTGGCATATTCCGCGGTGATCGTCACATCATTGGTTAGAAGGGCGCGCAGGTATTTGGCGAAGCCTTCCTTGAACTTGTTATGTAGTTCCGCCGTTTCAGCTTGCAGAATATTTCCATTGGGTTCGCGCAGCTCCACCGAACCATTGGCCTTGAAGCTGCCGTTGGCTTCGTTATAGACAACTTTGGTGGCAACCAGCGTATAGGGGCCATAAGTGATCCTTACCGTACCAGTGGCCGTGGCAGTTTTGCTTTTATCTTCAAAAATAATGCGGTCCGCCACGACGTTAACGCGCGTCCCGGTGACCGGTTTTTTCAATATCGGCTTGATAAATTCTTTATTGACGATGGCCTGGGAGATGGGGGCCGCCACAAGCATTGCGGCAAGGCTGGCACAAATCAGCAACACACCGCGGGATATCAAAGTCCCTACGCCAAACGCCGATTTTCTTGGAATTACCGCGTTCACCAGATCCCCAGCCAAATCAATCACGACACGTTACACTTTCTTAACTGGTTTCACAGGCGTCGGGAAGCAAAGAATTCGAACTTTTTGCGGGTTCAACATGTTCTTGTAAAGGCACGATTGTGGCAGCCTATGCATTGACTGGCAGTTGAACCGCCGGACTGAAGCGGCTAAGCAATTGCGCAAACAAATCAATGGAATAAATCATGAAAATCAAATTTGCCAGCGCCGCTCTGCCCAAGTCTGGAAACCTTGTCGTTCTCGCTGATGAAGGCGGAAAGCTGCTTCCCATGGGGATACTTGCTGACAGGAACTGTAACGGGCAACTGTCGAAAGCGATAAAGACTGCAAAATTTGAGGGAAAACGTGATTCTGTTTTAGATTGCCTGGCCCCAGGCGGCAGCTTTAGCCGCATTTTGATCGTGGGCCTGGGCGCTGCCGATTCTTTGGGTGAGAAAGAGGTGGAATTGCTCGGCGGCGTCATTGCAGGCGCCTTGCAAACTGCGAAAGCAAAAGAAGCCAGCATCGCCGTTGAACTCCCAGCTAAAGTCAAGGTGAAACTGGAAGACGCAGCAGCGTTGATTGCTTCGGGTGCGAGTCTTCGTGTTTACAATTTTGATTCCTACAAGACCAAGAAACCGGAAAAGAATGGCGCTATTGACGAGCTCAACATTTTATCTTCGTTGGCCACCAAGGCAAAGTTAGCCTTCGAGCCCCTGAGTGCTGTTCGTGAAGGAGTTCACCTGGCCCGCGATCTCGTGAATGAGCCAGCAAATATTTTATTTCCCATCGAATTTGCGGCCCGCGCCAAAGCGCTGAGCAAGAGTGGCCTGGAGGTTGAAATCCTGAACGCTGCGCAGATGAAAAAACTGGGCATGGGTGCGTTGCTCGGCGTGGCACAGGGCTCGCCCCATGAGGCCCGCCTCGTGGTGATGAAATGGAATGGTGGCAAGAAGAGCGAGAAGCCCGTGGCCTTTGTGGGCAAGGGTGTCACTTTCGATACGGGCGGCGTTTCCATCAAGCCCGCAGCTGGCATGGAAGACATGAAAGGCGACATGGGCGGAGCCGCTTGCGTAACCGGCTTGATGCTGGCGCTCGCTAGGCGCAAGGCAAAAGTGAATGCCATCGGGGCAATTGGCATCGTCGAAAACGCCATCGATGGTAAGGCCCAGCGCCCCGGTGACGTGGTGAAATCCATGTCCGGTCAAACCATTGCCGTTCTCAATACGGATGCCGAGGGCAGGCTCGTTCTCGCTGATGTGCTTTGGTATGTTCAGGACCGCTTCAAGCCCAAATTCATGGTGAACCTGGCAACCCTTACCGGCGCAATCCTTGTCGCTTTAGGCAAGGAACATGCGGGCTTGTTTTCCAACAATGATGAATTGTCCACGAGGCTTTCTGATGCCGGCAATACCACGGGTGAAAAAGTCTGGCGCATGCCTTTGACCGCCGAATATGACAAGTTGATCGACCATGACGTGGCCGATATGAAAAACATCGGCGGCCGCAATGCAGGCTCCATCACGGCCGCACAATTCCTCCAGCGCTTCGTGAACAAGGTTCCCTGGGCCCATCTCGACGTCGCAGGAACGGCGATGGACTCCATTAAAAATCCCATCAACCAAAGTTGGGCCTCAGGTTGGGGGGTGCGGTTGTTGAACCGTCTGGTGGCTGAGCATTACGAGAAGTAAATAGCTACTCCGCCAGCGGCGGTGAACTGCGCGATGTGAAGTCCGGGTCTTTAGGCAACGCATTCGTACGCCGTCTGCCCAAAGCCTCTGCTGTTTTACTGCCTGCGTTGACAGCATCAAATTTCGCCCGCGCACCTTCCACATAATCGCGGTTGGCAATGGCCCATGAACCCACCTGTTTCAAGGGCGCTATCAAGGTCCGTCCAACCTCAGTCAATTCGTAATCCACCCGCGGCGGGATGGTAGGAAACACCGTGCGAGTGACCAGGCCATCGCGCTCCAGCCCGCGCAGGGTGAGCGACAGCATGCGCTGGGAGATGGCGCTCACGGCACGCCGTATTTCATTGAAGCGCATGGGCCCCTTCGACAGGAGCCCCACGATATAGACCGTCCACTTGTCCCCGATGCGCGCCAGCACATCAGCCACGGCGCGGCAATCGCCACTATCATTTAGGGTACCTGGTTTCATAATTGTGCCTTCTTGTGTTACAGATTGAAGTTTCATATCTAGTGTTGGTTACATTACTATACCAGAGAACAAATAGCAACTGGATTCTGGGATTTCAACACACACGCAAAGGAAACAGTCATGAATAGTCTTTGGGACTCCATTAAACTCGGAAATATCACGCTGCCGCATCGGTTTGCCATGGCTCCGATGACCAGAAGCCGGGCTAAGCCCGATGGCACACCCGGCGATCTTGCCGCAGAATATTATGCGCAAAGGGCTTCGCTTGGTCTTCTGATAACGGAAGGCACACAGCCTTCTGACGACGGCCAGGGCTATACAACCACACCCGGAATTTACACCGATCCCCACGTCGCGGGCTGGAAAAAGGTGACTTCGGCGGTCCACAAGGCA
>JAHFPK010000475.1 GCA_023266715.1 Hyphomicrobiales bacterium
GTTGGAACGGTGAATGCGTTCAAAGCTTTGCGCGATCACGGCGCGGACTCCCAGGAGTTTCGTGCCCTTCGCTGCCCAGTCGCGTGATGAACCGGTGCCATATTCCTTGCCCGCAAAAATGACGAGTGGCGTGCCGGTGGATTGGTACTTCATTGCCGCATCATAAATCGGCATTTGCTCAAGGGACGGATAATGCTTGGTGAATCCGCCTTCAATGCCAGGAACCATCTGGTTCTTGATGCGGATGTTGGCAAAGGTGCCGCGCATCATTACTTCATGGTGCCCGCGCCTTGCGCCATAGGAATTGAAATCAACTTTCTCAATGCCATGGGCACTCAGATATTGCCCCGCCGGCGATGTGGCCTTGATGTCTCCCGCTGGAGAAATATGATCTGTTGTAATGGAGTCAAGGAAGAGGCCCAGCACCCGCGCCCCGGCCACGTTTTTCACCGCTGCCGGCGTCATGCTCATGCCGGTGAAATAGGGCGGGCTTGCCACATAGGTGCTTTTCTCATCCCAGGCATAGGTGAGGCCCTTGGTGACCTTGATCTTGCGCCATGCCACATCGCCCTTGAACACGTCCTTGTAGCGCTTGGCGAAGGCCTTGCGCGTTACGTTCTTGCGCACAAAGTCTGCCACGTCTTTGGCGTTTGGCCAGATGTCCTTGAGGTAAACCGGCTTGCCTTTCTTATCATTGCCCAGTGGATCGGTAGTGAGGTTCACGTTGAGCGAGCCCGCAAGTGCATAGGCCACAACAAGCGGCGGCGAAGCCAGATAATTGGCCCGCACATCGGGGTTCACCCGGCCCTCGAAATTGCGGTTGCCGGAAAGCACCGCCGCTGCCACCAGATCATTCTTCCTGATCGCATCGGAAATATTTTCCGGAAGAGGGCCCGAATTTCCGATGCAGGTCGTGCAGCCATAGCCCACCAGATCAAATCCGAGCTTATCCAAATCCTTCTGCAAGCCCGATGACTTGAGGTATTCAGTGACGACCTGGCTTCCCGGCGCCAATGAAGTTTTGACCCATGGTTTCACGGCCAGGCCTTTTTTTAATGCATTGTGCGCCAGCAATCCCGCCCCGATCATCACCGAAGGGTTTGAGGTGTTGGTGCAGGAAGTGATCGCCGCTATCACCACATCGCCATGGCCCACGTCGAAATTTGCATTCTCAACTTTGTATCGCTGACCGAGTTGTTCAGCTTTCCTGAATTCGTCAGCCATGACCGTGGCAAAGCCTGACGCTGACTCAGTGAGCGTCACTTTGTCTTGCGGGCGTTTTGGTCCAGCCATCGAAGGCACAACTGTTGCAAGGTCAAGCGACAGCATGTCGGTGAAATCCGGGTCAACCGCCTTTGGTGTCCAGAACATGTCCTGCGCCTTCGCGTATTTTTCAACCAGTGCCACTTGTGCGGCTGGCCGTGCCGTACCCTTGAGATAGGAAATCGTTTCCGCGCTCACCGGGAAGAAGCCGCAGGTTGCGCCATATTCCGGCGCCATGTTGGCAATGGTGGCCATGTCTTCGAGCGCCAGGGTGCCAAGCCCCGGCCCATAGAATTCAACGAACTTTCCAACCACGCCCTTCTTGCGCAGCATCTGGGTGACCGTCAGCACCAGATCGGTTGCTGTGGTGCCTTCCGGCAATCTGCCGTCAAGCTTGAAGCCGATCACTTCGGGGATGAGCATGGAAATGGGCTGGCCCAGCATGGCCGCTTCCGCTTCGATGCCGCCAACGCCCCAGCCCAAAACCGCAAGGCCATTGATCATCGTGGTGTGGCTGTCGGTTCCCACCAGCGTATCGGGATAGGCGGTGGTTACTGTCTTGCCCCTCACCTTGTCGGTACGCGTCCATACGGTCTTGGCAAGATATTCCAGGTTCACCTGATGGCAGATGCCGGTGCCCGGCGGCACCACGCGGAAATTGTCAAATGCCCCCTGCCCCCATTTCAGGAACGTATAGCGCTCACCGTTCCGGCCATATTCCATCTCGACGTTTTTCTTGAAGGCATCCGTTGAGG
>JAHFPK010000152.1 GCA_023266715.1 Hyphomicrobiales bacterium
GTCGAACTGGCAAACGCCGCGCAGAGCTTTGGTATAGGGCGTGACGTTGCCGAATTCAGGCCAAGTGGCGCAACCGAGGTGCGTCAGGCAGGACTTGCCTTTGTGGACATGAAGAGCCGCATTGCGCGCCACGTGGAACAGCGCACTGCCATGTTGGCCGGTGTTTCCCATGATCTGCGCACCATTCTCACCCGCTTCAAGCTAGAACTGGCTTTCCTAGGGGACGGTCCGAAAGTGCAGCCGCTCAAGGAAGACGTGGAAGAAATGCAGCTTATGCTTGAGGCGTATATGGCCTTTGTGCGCGGCGATGGCGGCGAGAAGACCGAAGCGGTCAATCTGGCGCAAATATTCAGCTCGGTTGCTACTGCCGTAGGGCGCGGAAAATCCCATGTGGCGCTCGATGTTCAGGATGTGGAGGTCAACATAAAGCCCAATGCATTCCGGCGACTGATATCAAACCTGTTGAACAACGCCATTCGCTACGCGAGCAATGTAAAGGTGAAGGGCGGGGTGGAAAACCGCTTGCTCACCATTTTTGTTGATGATGATGGACCAGGCATTCCAGCCAAAAACCGCGAGGATGCGTTCAGGCCCTTTGTGCGCCTGGATCATGCGCGCAATCTGGATGAAACAGGAACCGGGCTGGGCCTGGCCATCGCCCTTGACATAGCCCATGCCCACGGCGGCGAAATCAAACTGGCCGATAGTCCTGCCGGCGGCCTTCGCGCCGTTGTCCAGATACCGGTTTAAAACAGACGCCCGCCATTGGGTACGGATCTTTCGACGGCCACCAAGATGACGTCTCCACTGTCATCAGGAAAACCTAGGGTCAAAACCTCTGACATGAAGGGGCCGATCTGGCGAGGTGAAAAATTGACTACGGCGGCAACCTGACGTCCCGCCAGAGTTTCCGGCGTGTAGTATTTTGCAAGTTGTGCAGAGGATTTCTTCATGCCGATCTCAGGCCCAAAATCAATGCGCAACTTGAAGGCCGGTTTGCGCGCCTCGGGAAAGGGCTCCACCGCGATGATGGTGCCAACGCGGATATCGACTTTTAAAAAATCATCGAAGGTTATTTGTGGCATCTAACTTGCCAATTCTTTCGAACGCTTGGCTGCTGCCTTCACCGCTTTTTCAAAAAGTGGCCCCAAGCCATCTTCAGCCATGAGAATTTGCAAGGCTGCGTGAGTGGTGCCCTTTGGCGAGGTGACATTCTGGCGAAGGGTTGCCGCATCAATTCCGCTCGCGCGCATCAATTCACCGGAGCCTGCCACGGTGGCGCGGGCTAGTTGATTGGCGAGCGCCGGAGGCAGACCAAGTTTTTCGGCCGCCGCCGCGAGGCATTCGGTCATATAAAATACGTAAGCCGGGCCTGAACCCGAAACCGCCGTGACACAGTCAATTAGTTCTTCGCGGTCCACGGTTACAACCTCGCCAATTGCCGAAAGAAGTTCGGTCGCCAGTTGTAATTGCTTCGCCGAAACATTGGGATTAGCTGACATAGCGGTAATGCCACGGCCAATGCTGGCGGGTGTGTTTGGAATGGTGCGAATGATGGCTGCCGTCTTTCCAAAATGGCGCTCAAATGATGCAATAGTTTTTCCGGCGGCCACGGACAGGATAAGCGGCTTTGCAGCGCCGAGCCCGATAATTGTCGGAAGAACCTCTTCCATCATCTGCGGCTTCACCGCGATCGAAACAACTTCGGCATTTCCAATCCCGGCAACGGCGGGATTAAGCGACACCTTGTGTTTGGAGAGCAAAGCCTTCATGTCATCGGAAACAAAAGGGTCAAGCACCACAATTTTTTTCGGATCAACGCCGGATTTGAGCCAGCCTTCGAGCATGGCGCCTCCCATCTTGCCTGCGCCCACAAGCACCAGGCTTCCGGTCAGCGCAACGTTCATGCCTCACCCATGGTTTCGAGGAGGCTGCTTTCGAGGGCAGCGTTTGCCGATTTTCCTGCCCAACAGACATATTGAACTGCGGGGTAATAGCGCTCGCAGGATTCGACGCCTAAGCGAATAAGGGTTTCGCATTGCGCATCATTGGCCACGGCACCGCCAGAGAGCACAAGGTTGTTGCGAAACACGATGCTGCCATCACCATGCCACATGTCGAAGTGGCCATGAAAGAGTTGTCCATTGATGAGGGTGAGCAAACGGCCGACTTCGTCCTTGCGGGCCTGCGGCACTTTCATATCATAGGTGCAGGCAACCAGCAGCGACTCCAGATCGTCGCGCCAGTTCATGGACACGTAGAGATCACTCCAGCCCCCTGTCATCACCATGGTCACTTCGCAGTCATTGGTGCGGTCGAGGGACCAGTCACGGCGCTCCGCCAGACGCTCGATGAGATCAAGCGGGTTGGTGGTATCGCTCACGTATGACTGCAATGCACTCATTGACCCATCCTCAGTGCCTGACGAATCACATCCAGGCAATTCGAGGAAAATGCCCCGGCAAGTGAGTCGCCACAAGCGCGCAGGGGCACTTATGGCTGATTCCTCCACATGAAATTAAGCCGCGGAAGAAGGCCCGGTCTTCGCTTCAAGCTCGGCAAGGCGCTTGGACAGCACTTCATTTTCCTCGCGAGCCTTTTGGGCCATGTCGCGCACCACGTCCAATTCCTCGCGTTTCACCAGTTCGAGGTTATTCAAAACCCGCTCAACCTGGGCCTGAACCAGTGTATCAACCTCCTTGCGCAAGCCTTGCGCCGCACCCGTGGCATTGGTCATCAGCTTGGCTAACTCGTCAAAAAAGCGGGACGATGTGGTGGTCATGGGCTCTGTTCCTCTTCTTGTCCCCGTTAGCTATGAATTTACCATGGGAATTTCAAGAGCCGTAGTGCCACGGGGTTAAGCAGCTGTCATAGAATTGGGCTCGCGGCTTCAAGGGCTGAAACTGTAGGGCGACGTCACCTTTTGCGGCGTTGAAGTGTGCAGGTTTTTCATCTTGCGTTCGCAGAACTGCGAAGTGGGATCGCCGCCGGGGCAATGGAGCACTCCCGTGACATCAACTGATATCGTCGGGTCTTTCTTAAACAGCACGTCGCTGTACCAGTTTTCTAAGTCCTCATCGAAGCGTTGCTTGCTCGTCAGTAACGGCGCGCTGAAGGGCCCGCCGGGCAGGATGGGCTCGCCCACGCCAACAAGCGTCAGTTGCTCGCCGCGCCGCATGGCGATGTTCCAGTTTCCGCCGCGATAGACGGGACTGGCGCCAGCCTTGATCACAACACTCGGTTCATCCCTGTTGCCGGCATTCACCACCGTCACCTTGAACACGGGATGAAAGCTCTCGTGCGAGCAGAGTTTGCCCTCGCTGCTTGCCGCATTTTGCCGCTGCATTTCATTGGCCGCAGCCAAAATGGCATCACGCGAGCGCTTCTCGATTTCCTGCTCAAGGCGGTCGTGCAATTCCTCTTCGGTCATATTGGCCGCAGTCTCAATCGTGAGATCAGCCGCCAGATTGCCCACATTGCCGGCAAGATCGGCAGCCGGAATCTGCGTCATGGCGGCCTTCGCCATTTCCTTGGCAAGGCCATCGACGCCCTCCTTCATCAACTGGTCAAGATTGGGAATGTCGGGCGGGATTCCCATGCTCGCCATGGCCGCATCAAGGGCAAAGACAAATACGTCCTTGGGGATGAGATCGAAGGTCAGGATGCTGGCCAGTTCGATGACTTGGTCCTTCGCCCACTGATAGGCATCGCTCGCCCAGTTCCACGCGCCGGAAAAGAAATCGCCGATTTCCTCGAGAATGTCTTTCTCTTCGCCATAGATTTCTTCCCAGGTCTTGCAGCCCGGTGGCCAGCGCTCCACCGACTTGAACGGCTCGACCTCCAGTTTTACCAGGCGAATATCGGGCGCACTGCCCGGCACTTCGCTCATGGCGTAAATTTTGTAGGGCTCCTGCGGCGGCAGCTTCAGGCCGTAGAAGGCGCGCATCACGTTGGAGGGCTGGCCAACGATCTGCCCCTTACCGGCAACCGGCAGAACCCGGATATGGAAAATCGCCTCGGTAGCGGCTGCTGGCAATTTCTTGGTCGCATCTGCCGCGCTGAACGAGAACCAGCCCTGCGGATAAGCGGTCTGTCCTGACAACACAAGGCCGGGCGGTGTCACGTCCATGGCACTGCTATTCTTGAAGGCGGGAAACGGCAGGTAGCTCACCTGCCAGAGGCCGGCTTCGGCATGGGGCACAGCCGAAGCGCTGAAGGTGAGATCAACGTTTGGCGCGGTGTCGCTGACCTCCATATCGTTCGTAGTCGAGATCGAGCAATCGCCACTTGCGCATTTATAGAGCGTAGCACCGGCGGGATAGGCATTGAGGACCCGCAGCGTATTGATCCAGGTAAGCCTGACGGTTTCAGGCTTGCGCGCCTTGAAACTGCTGAACTTGGTGAACTTGAAATTTGCTACCTTGCGCTTGACGTCGGCTTTCACTGTTTTCTTGATGATCTTGGGTGACTCGACAGCAGGCGCTGGTTTGTCTTTTACCTTCAGCGCACCGGGCAAAACTTTGATCTCAGGCTTGGCAGGAGTCGCTGCCACGCGGGCGCAGACAATAACCCGGAAGCCCGAGCAATTGGGCGCCCGGCAGAGCCTGCCATCGCCAAATACCAATGTCGGAATTCCGCGGGCCCCGACATTAGGCTCGATGCTCCAGCGCGTGGCTTTGTCGAAGCCCTTCTCCTTGCAAAAAAGCTCTGCCGCCGGGCCGCCGCAGGCAACACCCCAGTTGCGGCACCAGTCCAGCCGAAAATCCTTGATGACCGGAGCTACAAACGACTGGGAAGTTTCGACTGCCCCTGCGGGCGTCGGCCAGCCGCACAAGGCGATCAGCAGCGCCAACAGCGAAACGGTCCGGGCAGGCATGACGCATCCCCTTCGCCCCCTCGTCTGCTTGATGGTAAACCTGTCTCTCTTCCTCTGCAAATCAAGCTTTGGTCGAGCTTGTCGGTTGCGGAAGCCTTTGCTGAGGGATCAGGGGTCTACTTGAATGTGAATGCGCCAAAGCGCAGTCTGGGCCGAAACTCGACTTTGGGGAGTGAGACCGCATTGAGCCGAGCCAATCTGGACGACGTCCGAAAATCATTCGCCAAGGAGGTTGCACGGGTAAGCGGCTGGTCAGACCCGCGCCTCGAACATGCTTTTTATCGTGCGCATCGCGAGGCCTTTCTTCCTCCTGGGCCCTGGAAAGTGCTCGTGGAAGGGCGACTTGTCGAGACGCCGAATTCGGATGCCATTCACGTCTATCAGAATGCGGCCATCGCCCTTGATGCCAGGAAAGGCATCAACAACGGTGAGCCGTATTTGCACGCCATGTGGATTGGCGCCGTGGCGCCGCAGCCTGGTGAAACCGTTACGCAAATTGGCTTGGGCATGGGTTACTACTCCGCCATCCTGTCGCTGCTCGTGTTGCCTGGCGGTCGGTTGATTGGTTTTGAGATTGACAGTGATTTGGCGGAGGTCGCGCGCCATAACCTCATGACCTTTGAAAACGTGTCGGTCGTAACCGGTGATGCAACTTCGCTTGAGTTGCCGCCCTCCAACTTGATCTACGTGAGTTCGGCGGTTGTCGCTCCGCCCGAACGCTGGCTGGCCGCACTCCGCCTTGGTGGGCGATTGATCTTCCCTTGGCGTCCTTCATTTGAGGTGGCGTTGGCGATGCTGGTGAAGCGGGTCACGGCGGGCTTTGAGGCGAGACCCCTGATGTCATGCTGGTTCATCCCTTGCGCCGGGGCATCGAGTCCTAAAATCAGTTCACTTGTTCCCAACAGCGCTGCGGCGCGGAGCATTCGCTCGCTTCACCTCAACAGTGCCCGGAGCCCCGATGAAAGTGCTATCGCAATTCATGAGCATCTTTGGTTCTCTAGTGCAGTGCTCCACGGTTAATTCATGAAGCCTGCGCGTTAATCTGCCGGCGTGGAGGCTTAAGGTTAATTGGCATGGGGTTTGCCTTGATAGGGGCAAGCGGTCGCCGTCGGGGGCCGCGCTGTTTCACCTGTTCGGGGCCCGGAACTGTGCAAAGTCCTTCCTATCTTGATAAGATGCGGCAAACGGCTGCAATTTCGGCCGGAAAGCTAGCCGTTAATTCTGCGGCTCGGAGCCGGGTGGAGGTTCTGACCCAAATCGGGAAGGCTGAGCCTCTATGGCGCGAATTGGTACAGCAGGGCGCCATTTGCAGCCGCTATCAACACTATTCCTGGATGTCGTGCTGGTGGGATCATATCGGAAGCATTGCGCAGGCTTCGCCTCATGTCACGGTGCTGCGGGACGAAACGGACAAGCCAGCCCTTCTGTTGCCGCTGGTCCGCAAACAGCTGGGGCCTATCCACGTCGGATTCTTCATGGGCGGCAAGCATGCAAATTTCAATCTGCCGGTCTGGCGGCCAGCGCTTTTGAAGGAGCCAGCCGATGGGCTGAATGCACTTCTCAATGGCCTCTGCCACAACGGGCCGCGCCTTGATCTCCTCGTTCTCTTGAACCAGCCCGAGACCTGGCAGGGCGAGGTCAACCCCATGCTCTATGCGCCCCACATGGCTTCTGCCAGCCGGGTCTATGGCGGTGATCTGCAAAATGAATTTGAAGCACTAATCAAGGAGCGAATGGGGGCCAATTCGCGCGAGAAGCTCCGGCAAAAAGAGCGTCAGCTAGCGGCGGTGGGGCCTGTCTCCTACACGCGCGCGCGAACATCTGCCGAGATCGACCGGGTGCTTGACGCCTTCTTCCAGCAGAAGGCCGCGCGCATGCGCGAAAGCGGCCTTAGCAATG
>JAHFPK010000153.1 GCA_023266715.1 Hyphomicrobiales bacterium
GAGCAATGCGTTGAGCAATGGCCAATCGGACACGGTATCGGAACCGTCGAGCATGGCTTCGGTTTCGCGGTTGGGAGAGGCGACGGAGCCTGAATCGAGATGGTCACGGCCGATGACGATTGGGGCTTCCACTTCGCCGTTTTTTATCATTTCATTGAAGGCCAACCCCAAGCGGTGGCGCTGGCCGAGGCCCACCCAGCAAATGCGGGCGGGCAGGCCCTGAAAGGCAATGCGTTCGTGGGCCATGTCGAGCCAGTTGTGCAAATGCTTATCGTCGGGGATGAGTTCCTTGACGCGCTGGTCGGTTTTGTAGATGTCCTCGGGATTTCCAGAGAGGGCGGCCCAGCGGAACGGGCCGATGCCGCGGCAGAACAGCGGGCGGATATAGGCGGGAACAAAACCGGGGAATGCGAAGGCATCTTTCAACCCCATTTCAAAGGCCATTTGGCGGATGTTGTTGCCGTAGTCGAGAGTGGGAACGCCCGTTTTCTGGAAATCGAGCATGGCCTGCACATGGATTTTCATGGAGGCCATGCTGGCCGCCTTCACGGCCTGCGGATTGGAGACACGTTTTTCTTCCCATTCCGCGAGAGTCCAGCCTGCGGGCAAGTAGCCATTGACGGGATCGTGGGCGGAGGTCTGGTCGGTGACGGCGTCCGGCCTGATGCCGCGCTTGACCATATCGGGCAAAATTTCTGCCGCGTTGCCAAGCACGCCTACGGAGATTGGTTTTGGCGAGCGCTTGATCATTTCGATTGCTTCATCAACGGACTTGGCTTGCGTGTCGAGGTAGCGGGTGCGGAGGCGCATGTCGATGCGCGAGGGTTGGCACTCAATGGCGATCATGGAGGCGCCCGCCATTGTGGCTGCGAGCGGTTGCGCGCCGCCCATGCCCCCTAGGCCTGCGGTCAGGAACCATTTGCCCTTGAGATTGCCGCCATAATGCTTGCGGCCCACTTCGACAAAGGTTTCGTAAGTGCCCTGCACGATGCCCTGGGTGCCAATGTAGATCCAGGAACCAGCGGTCATTTGGCCGTACATCATAAGGCCCTTTTTATCGAGCTCGTTGAAGTGATCCCAGGTGCCCCAGTGGGGCACGATGTTTGAATTGGCGATGAGCACACGCGGTGCATCCCTATGAGTGCGGAAGATGCCGACTGGTTTTCCCGATTGCACGAGAAGTGTTTCATCCCCCTCAAGGGAGCGCAGGCTTGCCACGATGCGGTCGTAAGCTTCCCAATTGCGTGCCGCCCGGCCGATGCCGCCATAGACCACAAGCTCTTCCGGGCGTTCGGCAACGCCGGGATCGAGGTTGTTCATGAGCATGCGCAATGGCGCTTCGGTGAGCCAGGACTTGGCGCTGAGTTTGGTGCCTGTCGGTGATTTGATGATGCGCGTGTTATCGCGGCGGGTGTTCATAGGGGTTTTCCTTGGGCGTTGGTTTTATAGCGACTGTGCAGGGCATAGCGGCTGGCGGGATAAATGAGGGTAGCGACGGTTACGACCTTCCCCTGGCTCCAGCTCCGGCGGCGGAGCGACAGGCAGGGCTCGCGGTCTCTCATATTAAGCAACTTCTGCTGGTCGGCATCGGGCATGATGGCTTCCACTGAATGCTCTAATTCGTCCACCGGCACGGTGTTGAGGAGATAGGCTGTTGGCGTTTGCTTGGTGAAATTCTGGATCATGAAGTCGGCGGCTATGAAGGGATTGACCCAGCGGCCCTCGAGCTGGACCGGCAGGCCATTTTCCAGATGCAGGACCAAAAGATGAAACAGGTGCTGCGGAGCTTTCCATTCAAACTCGTCTGCAAGCGCGTGGCTTGCCATGACTTTTGCACGGGAGATCAATTGTAATGTGTGCTTATGGCCGCGGGATTCGATTTCCTCGGCGATATTGCGGAGCTCCATCAGGCTGGTGCGGGCGGCCTGTTCTTTGACAAAGGTGCCGACGCCCGGAACTCTGGCGAGGTAGCCATCGGCGGAAAGTTCACGGAGCGCCCGGTTGGCGGTCATGCGACTGATGCCGAAAGTTTCAACAAGCTCGTTTTCGGATGGCACACGGGAACCGGCTGCCCAAGTGCCGGATTGGATATGACCCAGGATATGGTCCTTCACCTGCATATAGAGCGGCTGCATCTGGTTCACGGGAGAGTTCCTTTGATAAGTTCGCCATTTCTGATGACGGCGGCGAGGGGATTGAACCCCAAGGGGTAGGCGAGATCACCGGGCCGTTTAACATCCCACAGGGCAAGGTCGGCCTTCTGGCCCACCGCGATGGTACCACGATCCTTCAATTGGAGGGCGCGGGCGGCATTGGCGGTGACCCCACTAAGGGCTTCTTCGGGGGTAAGGCCGAAAAGGACACAGGCCATGTTCATGGTGGCGAGCAGGGAATGGACGGGAGATGAGCCGGGGTTCAAATCCGTGGCTATGGCGATCGGGACCTTGTGTTGGCGGAGAGCCGCCACCGGCGGTGCCTGCTTTTCACGCAGATAATAGAAAGCACCGGGCAGCAGCACGGCCACGGTTCCGGAATTGGAAATAGATTCGACTCCTTCCTCATCCAGATATTCGATGTGGTCGACCGACATGGCTTTGAAGCGTGCCGCCAGCTTTGCTCCGCCCAGATTGGAGAGCTGTTCGGCATGCAATTTTACCGGCAGATTGAAGGCTCTAGCGGCCTTGAACACAGATTTGGTTTCCTCGACGGAAAAAGCAATGCCTTCACAAAAGGCATCAACGGCATCCGCCAAGTTTTCCGAGATGATTCGAGGAAGAGCTTGATTGCATACGATATTTACATACTCCCCATGGTTTTCCTTGAATTCCGGGGGGAAAGTGTGGGCACCGAGAAAGGTGGTTTTAACCTCCACGGGGCGAAGGGTGCCGAGCTTTCTGGCGACTCGGAGCATTTTCACTTCCGTATCGACATCCAGCCCGTAGCCCGACTTGATTTCGATGGTGGTGACGCCTTCGGCCAATAAGGAATCGAGTCGACGCAATGCGGATTCGAGAAGCTGCGCTTCGGAAGCTGCCCGGGTGGCGCGCACGGTTGACATGATGCCGCCGCCGGCCTTGGCGATGTCGGCATAGGTCGCGCCATTCAGGCGTTGCTCGAATTCAGAGGCGCGATTGCCGCCATAAACGAGGTGGGTATGGCAATCGATGAGGCCGGGGGTGAGAAGCCTGCCACCGCAATTCACCGCATCGCCTTTGGGAGTGTCGGGTCCTACCGATTTTATGACACCCTTTTCAATCAGGACCGTGCCTTTCTCGATAAGGCCATAACCGTTGACCATGGTGGCGATGGAAAGATTGGTGAGGAGCACTGCGATTCCCTACTTGTATAAGGTTGTATATACAGTATAGTAGGAAGCATGATCCAACGCAAGTTCCATTTCACCTCGGCCCTCACTTCTTCTGGTTGGCAGAAAGACGTCGGCGTTTCCGTCGATCAACACGGGATGATTGAAAATATTGAGACGGGCGTGAAAGGCGGAACGCTCATCACCGGAATTGCAGTGCCCGCAGTTCCCAATGTTCATTCCCATGCGCATCAAAGATTGATGGTGGGATTGGCGGAGCGGGCTGGTCCCGGGGCTGACAGTTTCTGGACCTGGCGCGAGGTGATGTATGGCTTTGCTTTGAAGCTTTCGCCCGATGATCTCGAAGCTGTCGCGGCGCAGGCTTATGTGGAAATGGTGAAGGCTGGCTTTTCCTGCGTCGGGGAATTCCAATATCTGCATCACCAACCTGACGGCTCTCCCTATGATGAGCCAGCGGAAATGTCGCTGCGCTGCCTCTCGGCGGCGGAGCAGGCGGGCGTTGCGATTACCATGCTGCCGACGCTCTATAATTATTCAGGATTTGGCGGCCAGCAGACGAATGCGGGCCAAAGACGCTTTGTGAATGACGCAGATAAATTTTTGGAAATTTACGAAACGCTGAAGAGCGTTTGTGGAACGAACCCGCTTAGGCGGCTTGGCATTTCGCCCCATAGTCTGCGCGCGGTGACGCCAGAACTTTTGAAAACCGTGCTGAATGGCATTGAAAAGGGCACACAGGTGCATATTCATGTGGCTGAGCAGACGAAAGAAGTTGATGACTGTCTGGCGTGGTGTGGAAAGCGGCCGGTTGAATTTCTTTTCGACCAGTTTGATGTCTCCAACCGCTGGTGCGCCATTCATGCGACGCATATGACGGAGAGCGAAACGCAGAAACTTGCAAAGTCCGGGGCAATTGCAGGCCTATGCCCCACAACGGAAGCAAATCTTGGGGATGGCATATTTCCCGCTGATCAATTCCTGAAACAGGGCGGGGCCGTTGCCATTGGCAGCGACAGCCAGATCACAATCTCACCGGCTGAAGACTTGCGGATGCTGGAATATTCGCAACGTCTGCGGGACCGCACTCGCAATGCGTTGGCTTCAGGGGCAAGCACTTCTACGGGACGCACATTGCTTGATGCCGTGCTTCAGGGGGGCGCTACCTGTCTAGACAACCCCACGGGTGCGATTGCCGCGGGCAAGCGCTGTGACATTGCTGTGCTTGATAGCGAATACTCGTCGATGATCGGACGCGAAGGCGATGCGGCTCTTGATACCTGGATTTTTTCCACCGGAAATGCGGCCGTCAAGGATGTGATCGTTGGCGGCTCGCATGTTGTGAAGGACCGTCTTCACATTGCCGAAGACCGCATTCAAATGAAATTTGCTGAAACTGTGAGGCGTTTGTCATGAAGATTGTCATTGGTGAAACCGCGATTACGCTGGAGCATGCGCGCGCCGCATTGGCCGGACCGATAACTGTTTCGCTTTCGCCCAAGGCGCGGGGGCTCATTGTCAAGAGCGCCGAAACGGTGGCGCGGCTGCTCAAGATCGGCGATGCGATCTATGGCGTCAACACAGGTTTCGGAAAGCTGGCCAAGACGCGGATTGCCGCGGAAGATCTTTCAAAGCTGCAAATCAACATCGTGCGTTCTCATGCGGCGGGCGTTGGCACGCTGCTGGATGAGAACGTGGTGCGGCTCATCATGCTGCTTAAGCTCAATGCCCTTTCACAAGGAGCTTCCGGCATATCGCTGGTTGCCATGGAAGCACTGACCGCACTGCTCAATGCCGAAGTATTACCAGCCATACCGGGGCAGGGATCGGTTGGTGCTTCGGGTGATCTGGCGCCGCTTGCGCATTTGAGTCTTGTGCTGATTGGCGAAGGGGAAGTTCTCCACAAAGGCAAACGCCTGAGCGGAGCAAATGGATTGCAGGCTGCGGGCGTTAAACCTGTTGCCTTGGGACCAAAGGAAGGTCTTGCCCTTCTCAACGGCACGCAGGTTTCTACGGCTCTTGCCCTTTCGGGATTGATCGCGGCAGAGCGCAATGCAGCAGCGGCCATTCTGGCAGGGGCATTGTCAATTGATGCGGTGATGGGCTCTGACACGCCGTTTGATCCCCGCATTCATGCGTTACGCCCCCATCCTGGTCAAATCCTTGCCGCATCGCATTTCCGACGCCTGCTCTCCGGCAGTGCCATCCGCGCTTCCCATCTGGTTGATGATGATCGCGTGCAGGACCCCTATTCTTTCCGCTGTCAACCACAGGTTATGGGTGCGTGTTTGGATATGCTTGCCAATGCGGCGCGCACCCTGGTAATTGAAGCCAATGGCGTTTCTGATAATCCGCTGGTGTTTGCCGAGGATGGCGCGGTTCTATCAGGGGGCAATTTTCATGCGGAGCCTGTAGCTTTTGCATCTGACATAATTGCGATTGCCGTTGCTGAAATGGGTTCACTGTCTGAACGGCGCATTGCTGCCCTGATTGATTCCTCCATCTCCCTGTTGCCGCCTTTTCTCATTCGCAATCCCGGCCTCAATTCCGGCTTCATGATTCCGCAATGCACGGCCGCGGCCCTGATGAGCGAGAACAAGCAGATGTCACATCCGGCATCGGTTGATTCAGCGCCTACATCAGCCAATCAGGAAGATCATGTGAGCATGGCGACCCATGGGGCACGCAGGCTGGGGCCGATGAATGCCAATCTGGCGCGCATTGTGGCCATCGAACTCATGGCTTCGGCAGAGGGTATTGATTTCCGGCGGCCACTTAAATCTTCGAAGGATTTGGAGAAAACCCACGGGCTTATTCGCTCAAAAGCTGCGAGCCGGGAGCAGGACCGGGAATTTTCAACGGATATTGAAACCATTGCAGGCATGATTGAGCAGGGGGCATTTCAATCGCTGGTGCCAAAACTTTTGGCCGATCTCGGTTGTGCCTAGAGCCTGATTATTTTGGTGTGCAACGATGGCCTCTACTTTTCCTCGCGCCTTGGGGGAGAGGAAGGGGGCCAACACGCAAGTGTTGGGAAGGTGAGGGGGAACAGGTCTCGCAATTGAATCACCTGTTCCCCCTCATCCTCCCAAGCTTCGCTTGGGCCCCTCCTTCTCCCCACTGGGGAGAAGGAAAATAGTGGAATTTCGATTCAAGCAAAGTTGATCACGCCCTAGTTTTTGAGCCGGTACCCGGTTCTGAATATCCAGGCGATGATGGCAAGGCAGGCGGCAAGGAAAGCCCCCATCACAAGGAGACTCGCACCGATGCTCACGTCGGTCATGCCGAAGAAACTCCAGCGCAGAAGCGAGATCAGGTAAACCACCGGGTTGAACAGGCTGACCGTCTGCCAAAAGGGCGGCAGCATTTCGATGGCATAGAAGCTGCCGCCGAGGAAAGTAAGCGGCGTCACCACCAGAAGCGGCACCAGTTGCAACTGCTCGAAGC
>JAHFPK010000154.1 GCA_023266715.1 Hyphomicrobiales bacterium
TTTCCATGATCGATCAGCCAACTCTTCATGGGATATATTTTCCATGATCCTAAGTTAGTGTCGGGGAGTTATTTGGGAAGAGGTTGGCACGTCGCGCGGCGGCTTGCCGCAAGCATTCACCGTTTTTTGCGGGACCTGGAAGTTTGTGTGCTCAAGCGAATGGCTCTGCCATTGCGCGGCGGCGGCGCCTTTCCCTTGCGTCCCTCGGAAACCAATTCAAAACGCAATCCGCCAGAAACCGGGGCGACTTCCAGCAGTTTCACTTCAACCTGATCGCCGAGTTGGAAAGTTTCTCCGCTGCGCTGTCCAATCAACGCGTGCTGCACGTCCGAATAAACAAAGTACTCTGATCCCAGGCTTGAGACGGGAACGAACCCATCTGCACCCGTGTCGTTGAGTTTGATGAACAGTCCCGCTCCAACAACTCCACTGATCCGGCCACGAAACAGTGCTCCCGTTTGACCGGCAAGATGTGTTGCGATCAGGCGGTCCGTGGTTTCGCGCTCCGCCGCCATGGCGCGCCGTTCCGCATCTGAAATCATGTCAGCCGTTTCACTGAGGCGCGAAATGTCATCTGCCGAAAGGCCGTCATCACCTAAGCCGAGAGCGCTCACCAAAGCCCGGTGCACTATCAAATCCGCATAGCGCCGGATGGGTGAGGTGAAATGGCTGTAACGCCGCAGCGCCAGGCCAAAATGTCCCTTGTTGGCGGGTAAATAAACGGCTTGCGCCTGCGTGCGCAAGACCACATCATTAACAAGATTCTGGTAGTCTTTGCCCTTCACTTCACTCAGCAATTGGTTGAAGTGTTTTGGCCTCATCACTTGGCCAAGAGGCAAGGACAAATCCAGCGTTTTCAGGAATAGCGATAACGCCCGGACTTTCTCTTCGGACGGAGGCTCGTGAACGCGGTAGAGCTGCGGCATTTTTTTGGCCTCAAGTTCTTCCGCCGCCGAGGCATTGGCCTGAATCATGAATTCTTCGATAAGCTTGTGTGCATCCAGACGCAGCGGCGTAACAACCCGCGTTATCAGCCCCTTGTCATCAAGCACAAGCTTGCGCTCCGGCAAGTCGAGCTCCAATGGCTCACGCTTGCCCCGTGCTTTCACCAGGGCTCCATAGGCGCGCCACAAAGGTTTCAAAACGCCATCAACCAGGACTTCCGCTTTTGAACTCGGGCGGCCATCAATTGCAGCTTGCGCCTCCTCATAGGAAAGCTTGGCCACTGAGCGCATGATGGCGCGCGCAAAACGGTGGGATTTCTTGGTTCCTGATTTGTCAAATTTCATGAAGCAGGCAAGCGCCGGGCGATCTTCCTTTTCACGCAATGAACACAGGTCGTTTGAAATCCGCTCGGGCAACATGGGCACAACCCGATCTGGAAAATAAACCGAATTGCCGCGAAAACGTGCTTCCTTGTCGAGGGCTGAACCCGGCTTCACATAGGTTGCCACATCGGCAATGGCCACAATGGCCTGAAACCCGCCCGGATTTGCAGGGTCATCATCGGGAGCCGCCCATACGGCGTCATCGTGGTCCCTGGCGTCAGGTGGATCAATGGTAATCAAGGGAATCTTCCGAAGATCCACGCGGCCCGCAGCGTTGAATGTCTTCAACGCTTCACTCTCAGCCAAAACACGTTCGGAGAACTGGTTGGGAATGGCGTGGTGATGAATGGCGATCAGTGAAATATTGCGCTGGTCGTTCATGTCGCCCAAGCGCTCGCGCACACGGGCAAGCGGCAGTCCGCGGCCATGGTCTTTCAGGATCTCGGCTTCAACAAGTTCGCCTTCGCGGGCACCATTTTCATCGCCCACCCGCACCTGCAATTCATTGCGGGCCTTCTTGTCTACCGGAATAAGCCGCGCCCCATGGCCTTTCACCAGGCGGTAAACGCCAAGTACGCGTTTTGACCGGTCCGAAAGTCCTCGAATAATGCGGGCCCGAAATTGATAGGGTTGGTCCGGCGTGGCCTCGATTTTTGCCAATACGCGATCACCCTTGGCAGGAGCCCGAATGCCTTCACCTGGACGCGCGTCAACTAACACGCGTGGCGGCTTGCCGGCAGCGCGCTCATCCCATTCCACAGGCTCGCCGTACGATTCGCCGTGGCGGTCAATGCCGGTAACTTCGATCACAGTAACTGGGGGCAGGGTAGAGGTATCGATGAGCTTGCGCCGGCTCTTGGCCAATTTGCCGGCCTGTTCTAGCTGGCGCAGCAATGCTTTAAGCCCAATTTTTTCTGCCCCTGTCAGCCCGAAGACACGGGCGATTTCTCGCTTTCCCACCACCGAAGGCGAGGTTTGAATGAATTCCAGAAGAGCCGCTTCACTCGGAAGCCCTTTTCTTGTCGCCTTCTTCGCTTTGATCATACTTCCCGCATTAGCTGGAAAGAGCGGATTCTAAAAGGGTTAGGAGATCGGAAATTAAGCAGCTGCCTTCTTTGGAGGTTTCTTGGCAGGTTTGTTTGCGGGAGTCTTCTTAGCAACAGCCTTTTTGGCCGGAGTCTTTTTCGCCGCAACTTTCCGTGCAGATTTCTTTCCCGGTCCCTTGGCTTCGCGTTCCGCGACTAGCGCTACCGCTTCATCCAGTGTCACCGTCTCCGGCGTCTTGTCCTTTGGCAGGGTGGCATTGATCTTCCCATGTTTCACATAGGCGCCATACTTCCCATTGAACACTTGCACATTGCCCGTGCCATCAGGGTGGGCGCCCAGATCCTTCAATGCTGCCGCACGCCCACGGGGGCTGAAGCCTTTGGTCTTCTTAGCCGCAAGCATATCAACCGCGCGGTTGATGCCGATGGTGAAAACTTCTTCGGCCGACTCGAGATTCACATAGGTGCCGTCATGCAGAATGAAGGGCCCGAAGCGGCCAAAGTTTGCCACGATTGGCGTTTGCGTTTCCGGATGAAGACCGATCTCGCGGGGCAGGGACAGAAACTTCAGGGCCGTTTCGAGATCGATATCAACGGGATCGAAACCGCGCGGGATCGAGGCGCGCTTCGGCTTTTCTTTACTGCCTCCCGGAACTTCTCCCAATTGCAAATAAGGTCCAAAGCGCCCCTGACGCCGCGTGACTTTTTCGCCCGTGTCAGGATGAACTCCGAGCTCAATGCCCTCAGCGGGAATGGCTGACGCTGACTCGCCGTTCGCAGTCATCCGCCGGGTGAACTTGCATTCCGGATAATTGGAGCACCCCACAAAAGAGCCAAATTTGCCGAGCTTCAAGGACAGCTGCCCATCGGCACAAGATGGGCATTTGCGGGGGTTGCTGCCATCAACAGACGCCGGAAATATGTGAGGGGCAAGAATCTCGTTCAGTGCGTCCAGCACATGGGTGACGCGGAGATCCTTGATATCGCCCACATGGGCGGAAAAATCTTTCCAGAAATCGCGCAACACCTCGCGCCAGTCAATCTCGCCATTTGAAATGCGGTCAAGCTGCTCTTCGAGATTGGCGGTGAAGCCATACTCCACATATTTGCTGAAAAAGGATTCGAGGAAAGCCGTCACTACGCGGCCCTTGTCTTCCGGAATGAACCGTTTCTTTTCGAGACGCACGTAACCGCGATCCCGAATGGTTGAAAGAACCGAGACATAGGTTGATGGCCTGCCAATGCCGAGCTCTTCCATTTTCTTGATAATGGAGGCTTCTGAAAAGCGTGGCGGCGGTTCGGTGAAGTGTTGCTCGGCAGAAACTTTTCGAACGCCAATGCCATCGCCGCGTGCCATGGCGGGAAGGCGGCGCGAGTCCTCATCTTCCTCGTCGTCAAGGTCTTCGTGATAGACTTTGAGGAACCCGTCAAATTTTACAACTGAACCTGTAGCGCGGAACGTGTAATGTTTGCCATCCTGCCCATTGGCACCCAAGTCAGCACTGGTGCGCTCGAATTCAGCGCTTTCCATCTGGCTGGCAATGGTGCGCTTCCAGATCAATTCGTAAAGGGCAAACTGCTCGCCATCAAGGGCCGAGCGCACCGACGAAGGCAGACGGCCAAGTTCCGTTGGCCGGATCGCCTCATGGGCTTCCTGGGCATTTTTGGCTTTTGTCGTGTACTGGCGCGGAGCCGATGGCAGATAGGGTTCGCCAAAATTTTTCAGAATGGCGTTGCGCGCCGCAGCGATGCCTTCCGGCGCAATGTCAACGCCATCAGTACGCATATAGGTGATGAGACCAACCGTATCCCCATCAATATCCACACCTTCATAAAGACGTTGTGCCACCTGCATGGTCTTGGCCGAAGAAAAACCAAGCTTGCGCGAGGCCTCTTGTTGCAGGGTGGAGGTGCGAAACGGCGCATAGGGATGACGCTTGGCAGGCTTGCTTTCAACACTGTCAACAGTCACCCGGGCATTCTTCAGTATTTGCTCAATGGCCCGTGCCGAGGCCCCGTCCTTGATATCGAGTTTGCCAATTTTTTGCCCGGCAATCGCTTGCAGCGAAGCGGAAAATTCCTGCCCATTGGGCGTTGTAAACGTGCCATCAATTGTCCAATATTCTTGGCTTTTGAAGGCTTCAATCTCAAGTTCGCGGTCACAAATGAGGCGCAAGGCCACCGACTGCACGCGGCCCGCCGAGCGCGAACCCGGTAATTTCCGCCAGAGTACAGGCGACAGTGTGAAACCCACCAGATAATCCAGGGCGCGCCGCGCCAGATAGGCATCGACCAGTGGCCCATCCACATCCCTTGGATGCTGCATGGCTTCAAGAACCGACTGTTTGGTAATGGCGTTGAACACAACGCGCTGAACTTTCTTGCCCTTGAGCGCGCCTTTTTTCTTTAAAACCTCAAGCACGTGCCAGGAAATGGCTTCCCCCTCCCGGTCAGGGTCGGTCGCCAGAACAAGCCTGTCCTCACCCTTCAGGGCGTCGGCAATATCGGCCAAGCGCTTGGAAGACTTGCTGTCCACTTCCCAGGACATGGCAAAATCCTCATCCGGACGAACTGAACCGTCCTTGGCTGGCAAGTCCCGAACATGGCCATAGGAGGCCAGAACGGTGAAGTCCGAGCCCAGATATTTGTTGATGGTTTTCGCCTTGGCGGGTGATTCGACGACGACGACTGTCATTCCACTTCCTGACTTACAGACGGAAGGCCTCATATAGGCATCTTTCCGCCACCGCAAGTTCCCAACGAAACCTTCCAAATCTGCTCAAGTTCATTTTTTTACAATCAGAAGTTTGTTTTATTAACATTAAGCACGCATATAGTGTGTGCACAACCAGAGAGCTAGTTAATGGCGGATGGTAAACTCGAGGCCTCTATGAACGATCCTTACAGCAAGAACCCTGCAAAAGATGTCCAAAATCAAGAATTGGCCCAATATATTGCCGACATGCTGATTGAATTGCGCAATATGGCTAAGGCCGCTGGCCTCAAAACCCTCCTGGGCCTCTTGGAAATCACCTTCTGCGAGGCTTTTTCCATTGCCAATAAAGTGGAGATACCCCCTGGTGAAATTGAAAAGCTCAGACGCTTGGCAAAGGCCGCCCATGAGGGGTGACCTTGCAAACAATCAATTTTAGGGGCGACAAAAGGACAACATGTTCTCCCGCCGCGAGGTAAAAACTGTCGTTGTGGTGCAATTTATCGTTTCCAACCTCGCATTCACCTTGCAGGACATAAACCAGGTGAAAGTTATTTTCGGACTTTAATTTTTCGCCTGCACCGCATTCCATGACTTGAAGAATTCCGTAGCCGAAATCCCTGCGTACCATCAAATTGAAGTCCAGCACTGGCCCATGCAAAAGTGAGCCCTGAACCCTGGTTTCGCCTGAAAAAGAGAATGGTTTAAGTGGTTCCAAGGCAAATTTGCCACGGCCCTCAATGTCAAGCGTCATGCCTTCGCCTGACAGAGTCATGATATGGCGCTCATAGCCAATGAAAGTGGAGAAGGGCCCATTCCCATTGACCGTTGCAATGCTCACGCGCCAATCAAAGTCTCCTGAAGGCGGGCTCGCGAATATCTCCGTCGTCACGCCACCACCATTTTTCCACGGCATGATCCGATATTCCGATGGTCTGATGACACGCATTAGGTGCCGTGCCTCACCCGGCCAACGGGCTCCGCGTGGGCAATGACCCGGCGGATTGCCGGAAACTTCGCCTGCAAACCATTTTCAATTTGGTCCACTGTGGCGTGGACATCATCGATTGTTTCCGACGGTGCAAAACGGCAATGGTAATGAACGAACAGGCCCTGATCGTTCTCCCGGATGCGGATGTTGTGAAGGCCGCTAAGGCGGGATTGTTTCTTAGCCAGCGCCATAAGCAAGCGGATGATTGCATTTGAGGTCTTCGCCGGCGCATCATCCCCAGTAAGAAGGCGCTCCGGCTGGGGCTCAATGTGGCTTTCCACTTCAACTCCTGGGCCAAGTTCGGAGCGTATGGCATCCTCAAGCTGGGTGGCATATTCATGGGCTTCCACCAAAGGCATAAGACCATCCACTTCCAGATCAAAGCTCACAGCCAACTGCCCTTTGATTTCCTGAACCGTAAGGTGATGAATGGCCAGATTGCGGCGCGAGGCAATGAGCATCACCCGCTGAAACACGGTTTCATCGTCCAGCGCTACCGGATTCACGGTAACCGTCACATCTGCACTCGGAAACTTCTGAATGATCTTCTCGGTCAGCGTGTCCTTCAGCTTGACGATGTCGTCAACCGGCATGGTGCGCGGCACCTCCACCACTACACTCGTAAAAAGGGTGGCCCCCGCCGGGCGCAGGCGCAAGGAACTCAGGAGGAGCACTCCACTTGTATGTTCA
>JAHFPK010000155.1 GCA_023266715.1 Hyphomicrobiales bacterium
CACAAGCGTCTGAAAAATGAAGCCTGTTCAAAAGGCCTCGCGGAGTTGTATGCCAACGTCGATTTCATGAGCCCCAGAATTGATGCGGCCAAGAAGATTGTCGAATTGCCGCGCCCGGCAGGCGTCATCTTTGCCATCATCCCCGTCACCAACCCGGTGGCCACGGTCTATTTCAAGACACTCCTCGCGCTGATGACACGGAATGCGGTCATCCTGAGCCCCCACCCTGGGGCCAAGGCCTGTTGCGCGGATGCGGCGCGCATGATGGCAGAAGCGGCGAAAGCTGCGGGGGCTCCCGACGGCATCATTCAAGTGCTCGAGGAACCCAACATTCCTCTCATTGAAAAACTTATCGCCGATGAGCGCATTGATCTGATTATCGCGACCGGTGGTCCCTCAGTGGTGAAGGCGGCCTATCGTTCAGGGAATCCTGCCTTTGGCGTGGGTCCCGGCAATGCACCTGTCCTGGTGGATGACACGGCGGACATGAAGTTTGCCGCCAAACGCATTGTGGCATCCAAAGCCTTCGACAATTCCATTCTGTGCACCAATGAATCCACGCTCCTGGCTTTCACCAGCATTGCGGACCCATTCCTTGCCGCATTGAAAACGGAGGGGGCTCATATTTGCTCGAGCGACGAAACACAAAAGCTGCGGCAATTGCTGTTTTCCGAACATGGCTTCAACACCGCAATGATTGGCAAGAATGCCAGCATTATCGCAAAGGAAGCTGGCTTCTCTGCTCCTAACGCAAAAATTCTGGTGACTCCGGTTGATCTCGTGCAGCCTGAAGAAAAACTTGTGCGCGAAAAGCTCTGCCCGGTTCTGGCCTTCGCGCGGGTCAGCAATATTGATCAGGCGATCGCTTCAGCGCGCTCCATGATGCGTCATTCCGGTCGCGGCCATTCCGCTGCCATCCATTCAAAGAACGAAACAAATATCATGGCTTTTGCCGCTGCCCTGCCCGCCCTTCGCATGGCGGTCAATGCCGGCTGTTCGCTTGGTGCCGCGGGCTATGAAACCAATCTCGGCCCCTCCATGACCATTGGCACGGGCTTTGTCGGTGGCTCATCGCTCAGCGACAACCTCACGCCCCAGCATCTTATTCAATATTCCCGCATCGCCTATAACAAGGGCGCCAGCGAAGCCTTTGGGAGCTTCTCAGGGCTTGATCCCTTGAACCTGCCGAAGGCCACCAAACCTGCGGCCTCCCTTGTTGTCAGCAATCCGGAAACCGATGAGCTGCGCCGCGAGCTTCGCAAAATCATCCTTGAGGAGTTGAGCGCGGTCCTCGCGGCATAGACATGGCAACGCTTCGCTCATTCATTTTCCTTGACCAGCTGCAGCCGCAGACCATGTGCTATCTGGGCTCGTGGATAAAAGGTTCGCTGCCGCGCCGGAATATGGCAGCACAGATCATTGAAGTGGCGCCGGGTCTTGATATTGAAGCCCTCACCGACATCGCCTTGAAGGAGGCGGATGTGCAGGGCGGCATTCTGGTGGTGGAGCGGCAATTCGGTTATCTCGAAATCCATTCCCGCGATATTGCAGCGGTGAAGGCTTCGGCTGAGGCGGTGCTTGCGGCGCTTGGCAAGAATTCTTCCGATGCCATGCCGCCCAAAATCCTGGCGTCAAAAATCATCACACGGATTGATCCCAACCACGCCTTTCTGATCAACCGCAACAAGGGCGGTTCCATGATCCTGTCAGGCGAAACACTGTTTGTTCTGGAAACGGAGCCTGCGGCCTATGCCATTCTGGCGTCCAATGCAGCGGAAAAGGCAGCCAATATCAAGATCGTTGATTACCGCATGATCGGTGCCACCGGCAGGCTTTACCTCTCGGGCACGGAATCAGAAGTGAAAGCTGCGGCCGGCGCCGCTGAACAGGCCCTGGAATTATGAAACCTGAAACCTCAAATGAACTGCGTGGCCTGGTGCGGGAAGTGCTCAAGGAAGCCATGGCAAATCGAGCGGCACCAAAACAAGGCACTGAAGCTGTCCGCATCGGTACCGACGCGGAACTGCAGGCTTTTATCACCCGCCTTTCGAGCCCCGGTGTCATTGAAACCGTCCGTTCCGGGAAACTGCGCTTCACGCTTGCGCAGGCCGCACCGGCATCTACAAGCCCTGGTGATATCCTGGAAGGAGTCATCTCTGAGCAAAAAATTTCTGGTCTGGCAGCAAAGGGAACTCTCGTTCTGGGTTCCACTGCCGTGCTTACGCCGCTGGCCCGCGACAGGGCCCGCAAACTCGGTCTTAAAATTGAAAGGAGACGCTGATGCTCAAGGCAACGGTCACGGGCCGCATCTGGTCCACGAAAAAACTTGGCGAGGTTCCAACCGGGTCCATTCTTGAGGTTCAGGTTGACGACTCGTCAACGAAGCTCCTCGCCTTTGATCCCCTGGGATGCGGCGATGGCGAGAGGGTCATGGTGGCAACGGGCTCCGTTGCCGCCGCATGGTTTCCGGGCAAGGCACCGCCCGTCGATGCGCTGATTATCGGCTCCATCGATGAGTCCTCGGAAAAGAAGAAGTAACGAAACACGTAAACCACAGGAGAAGAACATGTCGAGCAATGCAATTGGAATGGTT
Organism: Hyphomicrobiales bacterium; assembly: GCA_023266715.1. Lineage (GTDB taxonomy): Bacteria > Pseudomonadota > Alphaproteobacteria > Rhizobiales > Aestuariivirgaceae > Aestuariivirga. Next base: position 2,594 of record JAHFPK010000155.1, read on the forward strand.
GAGACCAAAGGCTATGTGGCAGCGCTTGCCGCAGCAGATGCCATGGTGAAAGCCGCAAACGTCACGATCATCGGCCGCGAGGAAGTTGGCGATGGCCTGGTGGCCGTCATCATCAATGGCGATGTGGGCGCGGTAAAAGCCGCCACCGAAGCAGGAGCCGAAGTCGCAGGCCAGGTTGGCACGCTGGTTTCAGTCCATGTGATCCCCCGTCCGCACGCCGACGTTTCCAAGCACTTTACCTCTGGCACCGCCAAGTAAAGACAGGCCTGAAACGTGGTTCCCGAGCGCAAGCCTGCGAAAGGCGACTTGCGGGTCTTTCTCACGCTTGAAAGCCTGCAGCCGCAATTTGCCGCCTATCTCGGCACGCCCACGCGGGCGCGCGGCTATCCGCCCTACGCGGGCCAGCATGCGCTGATCATTGAGGTCGCTCCCGGCCTGATGATTGAGCGGGTGATTGATCTCGCACTCAAGGCTGATCCCGATCTGGAACCGGGCATCCTGTTCGTCGAGCGGCAGTTTGGCATTCTCGAAATCCATGGCAGCGACAAGGAGAAGCTGTTGTTGGCGGGCGAGACAATGCTGAAGGGCCTTGGCCTTAATGCGGGCGAGCAGCTGAAGCCCAAGATTTTGTATACGGATGTCATTGAAGATGTGGCGGACCAGCACGCCGTCATCATCAACCGCAACCGCCAAGCCTCCATGATCCTGCCCGGCGAAACCCTGCTGATCTGTGAAATGGTCCCTGCCCTTTATGCCGCCATTGCCGCCAATGAGGCGGAGAAGGCGGCCCCGGGTCTCACCCTTGTGGATGTCCAGATGATTGGTGCCGCGGGGCGCCTCTACATGTCTGGCACCACGGAAAATGTACAACGGGGCCTTGCGCGGATTGAACAGGTTCTGGCATCAATCGAGGGTCGGGACGGTTAGGGGACAGATTGCGTGACGGACTTCGATCATTTGCCCCATAAAGAGCAACTGAAGGCGCTGCTGGAATTGGCGCGGGCGGCGACAAAAAACTATGCGCTGCCTGATCATCTGACCGTCGAGATGATCAATCTTTCGGAAAATGCCACCTACAGGGTTGAAGCGCTGAACGGCCAGCGCTGGGCCTTGCGCGTGCACCGGGATGGCTATCATTCAAAAACCGCCATCGCTTCCGAGCTTGCTTGGCTCATGGATTTGCGCAACACGGATGTTGTCGTAACACCACGCCCGGTAAAAGGGCGGGATGGTGAAATCATTCAGCTTGTGTCCCACCCTCTGATGAAGCGGGCACGGCATGTTGTCCTGTCCGATTGGGAAACTGGATCAGAGCCGGGTATCGGCGAAGACTTGTCAAAACCCTTTGAAGTGCTTGGCGAAGTCACAGCCCGCATGCATCTGCATGCCCGGCAGTGGAAGCGCCCGGCATGGTTTCAGCGCCACACTTGGAATTTTGAAACGAGTCTTGGTGAATCCAAACCTCACTGGGGGCGCTGGCGCGACGGCATAGGGGTTGACGCCGCAAAGGCGAAACTCTTTGGCCGTACGGTTGATCTCATCGGCAAACGCCTGAAAGCCTATGGGCAGGACAATGAACGCTTCGGCCTCATTCATTGCGACCTGCGGCTAGCCAATCTCCTGATCGACGGCGGTAATGTTAAAGTCATTGACTTCGACGACTGCGGCTTCGGCTGGTACATGTATGATGCGGCGACACCAGTTTCATTCTATGAACACGAGTCACAGGTGCCAGAGCTTATTGAATCCTGGAAGGCGGGTTACCGCCGGGTAATCGAACTTCCCAAAGCCGATAAAAGAGAGATTCCAACTTTCGTCATGCTGCGCCGGCTTTTGCTGGTGGCCTGGATCGGTTCACATTCCGAAACCGACCTCGCGAAATCCATGGGGTTACCTTACACGGAAGGAACGACGGGGTTGTGTGAGAAGTATTTGGGGAAGTTCGGCTGAACGGACCCTTCGAGGCCCGGCTACGCCGAGCACCTTGTATTGAGAATCTGTGGCAGAGTGGGGTTGTCTCCGTGAGGGGATGCCACACCCCAGACGGCCATCCGGGGTGTGGCTGGGGTTGTCGGATCGCAGGCACCTAGGACTGTTTGGTCCGTCCCTGAGCTTGATCGCAATCCCTTATCTTCACATGGCCCGAATGGTTGCCGGAACAGGATGGTTCACATGCAAGGATGGGTACGCGAAGAAGGACATTGTAGCACAGGTGCTGCCGGTGTGGATGTCTCAAAACACGAGCTGGTGGTGGCGCCGGCCGGGGCCTCCGCCGTGATGCGCTTCAGCAATGACACAGCAGGCCATGGCGAGTTGTGCCGCAGGATGTCCAAGGCGCAGCGGCAGGATGGTCCGCTGCGTGTAGGCCTCGAGGCATCTGGCGGCTATGAACGTAAGATTGCCGCAGCGCTGCGCAAAGCAGGCCTGGAGGTCATTGTGTTTCAGCCTGCCCAAGTCAGGGCCTATGCCCATTATCTGGGACAGCGGGCCAAGACTGATCCGATTGACGCACGCCTCATTGCCCTGTGCACGGCAGCCCGCCAGGGCCGGGCACGCCAGGTTGACAAACGGATTGCGCAATTGGCCGAGCATCTCACCTATATCGAGCAGATCGAGGAAGATATTGCCCGCCTCAAAACCCGTCTCGACGGCTTTGCGGCAGGCCGCTTCAAGAGCCTCATCGAGGCTGACATCAAACGACTGAAGCAGCGCCGCGCCGCAGCGATCAGGGCGCTGGTAAAAGCCTTGCGCGAACATCCCGATCTGGGCCGGCGCCTTGATCTCGTGGCAGGCATCGATGGCATCGGCGAGCGCACCGCCCTGGCTCTGCTGATCCGCATGCCTGAACTCGGCTCAATGACCCGCGAGCAGGCGGCAAGCCTCGCAGGACTTGCTCCTTTCGATGTGCAATCGGGCAAGGCGGACCGCATTCGCCACATCCAGGGCGGGCGGACAAGGGTGAGGCGCAGCATTTATGCCGCGGCACTTCCGGCGGCTTTCAACTGGAACGTCGCCATCATCGATCTCTACCAACGCCTCATGGCCAGGGGCAAAAACCACAAACGAGCCCTCGTCGCATGCGCCAGAAAACTCGTCATCTACGCCAACGCCGTACTTCAAAGAGGAACGCCATGGACCAAAACAATCCCAAATCAATAATGGTTGCTCAGGGTGAGGGTTTGAATTGGCACACCGGGAGGGATTGGGCAGGGCGCAAGGGCAGGGGAAAGTTCATGAAGAGATTACTTGATCGGTCTCAGCTTGAAGGCGGCATGGTTCTGTTCATTCGGTTCCACCTCTTCAACCTCAACCTCAGCCTCCTCCGGATATGATTTCCGGCCCGGTGCATCCTCGTTTTCCTCGGCTTCGGCGGCGAGATCGTCCAGCGTATCGAGGATAAACATGTCAGTATCGTCCAGCGGCATATGAAGGAGGGACTTGATCTCGATGATCCGGTTGTTGGTCTCGGCATAGTTCCGGCTGGTGCCGGTCAGGTCGGGCGCAAATTTCCGGATCGTCTTGCCGCGCGACCTGGCATATTTCTTCTGCAGCCTGGCAATCACGCGTGAGCTTTTTTTCAGCGCGTTGTCGGTGTGTTCGAAATCCCTGTCGGGTTCGTGGCTGAAGAAGCCAAGGAGGAGAACGGCAAGGGCCCCGCCGAGATTCACAGTGAAGAGGATAAGGGCGCTGGTGTCGGAGAAGGCTTCGCCGAGGCTGCCGAAAAATCCAAGTTCGCCGACCTTGCCGCCGATCTGATTGAACAAATCGCCGACGCCGGGATCAGCAGCTCCTGCCGAATAGCGCGCCCGGCCGATGGTGAGGATGCTGATGAGGAATGCCAGAACGACGATGCCGATCGCTGCGATGATGACATTGGACCAGACAACCCGGCGCCGGTATTCCGACCAGATCTGCCTGATGCATTTTCCGCACATGTGGGCCAGCAGGAGCAGGAGAACGGCAAAGACCGTTGAAATGACGTAGGAGGTGAGATTGGTGCCCTGGATGGCGTAGTCGAAGAGGAACTTGTTGATCGGAGCCTCGAAGATGGCGAGCGCCAGCGCAAACAGCCCGAATGTCCAAGGCGCAATACCGAACTTGTTGAGCGGCCTGCGGATAACGGCGTGGTATCTTTCAAACTCGCTGTCGTGGCGTTCCAGTTC
>JAHFPK010000156.1 GCA_023266715.1 Hyphomicrobiales bacterium
ACGCCGAAATCCAAATCCACCACCATGGTGACGCTGGAAATCGATGGCCAATCCGTCACGGTTCCGGAAGGCACTTCCATCATGCGCGCCGCCATGGAGCTTGGAACCCAGATTCCGAAACTTTGCGCTACCGACAACATGGCAAGCTTTGGCTCCTGCCGCCTGTGTCTTGTTGAAATTGAAGGCCGCAAGGGAACACCCGCCTCGTGCACCACGTGGGTGGCCGAGGGCCTTAAAGTCCACACCCAGACGGATCGGCTCAGCAAGCTGCGCCAGGGCGTCATGGAATTGTACCTCTCCGATCACCCGCTAACCGGCGACAACGCGATGCAGGACATGGCTGACACCGTGGGTCTTGCCCATGTGCGTTATGGGTTTGAGGGCGACAATCACGTTTCGCCGGTGCGTGCGGACGGCAAAGCGAACCCCCGCTTCAAGGCGAAGGATGAAAGCAACCCCTATTTCACCTTCGATCCGGCGAAATGCATTGTGTGCTCGCGTTGCGTAAGGGCCTGCGAAGAAGTGCAAGGCACTTTCGCGCTGACCATCGATGGCCGCGGCTTCGCATCCCACGTCTCCGCCGGTATGGATGAAGAATTCCTCAGTTCCGAATGCGTGTCCTGCGGTGCCTGCGTGCAGGCGTGTCCCACCGGGTCTCTCCTTGAAAAATCAGTGATCAAGCTCGGCCTGCCGGAAACTTCGGTGGTCACAACCTGCGCCTATTGCGGCGTGGGCTGTTCCTTCAAGGCCGAAATGAAGGGCGATGAAGTTGTCCGCATGGTTCCTTACAAGGATGGCGGCGCCAATGAAGGTCACTCATGCGTGAAAGGCCGCTTTGCCTGGGGCTATGCCACGCACAAGGACCGCGTGGCAAAACCCATGGTGCGCGACAAGATCACCGACCCATGGAAAGAGGTTTCCTGGGATGAGGCCATTGGCTTTGCGGCAAAACGCTTCATGGACATCCAGAAGAAATATGGCCGTGGCTCCATTGGCGGCATCACCTCGTCACGCTGCACCAATGAAGAAGTGTTTGCGGTGCAGAAAATGGTGCGCACCGCGTTCCACAACAACAATGTGGATACCTGCGCCCGCGTATGCCATTCACCGACGGGCTATGGCCTGAGCAAGACTTTCGGCACTTCGGCCGGCACGCAGGATTTCAAATCGGTGGATGAATGCGACGTGATGCTGGTGATCGGGGCCAATCCCACCGATGCCCATCCGGTTTTCGCCTCGCGCATGAAGAAGCGCCTGCGCGAGGGCGCCAAGCTCATCATCCTTGATCCCCGCCGCATCGACATGGTGCGTTCGCCGCACGTTGTGGCGGATTTTCATTTGCCCTTGCAGCCCGGCACCAATGTGGCCGTGGTCAATGCGCTGTCGCATATCATTCTCACGGAAGGGCTGGAGGACAAGGCCTATATCGCCGAACGTTGCGATCCAAAGGAATTTGCCCGCTGGACCGAATTCATCCGGCAACCGGTCAATTCGCCGGAGGCAATGGAACCCATCACCGGTGTTGCGGCCGCTGATGTGCGCGCCGCGGCCCGGCTTTATGCGACGGGCGGCAACGGCGCGATTTACTACGGCCTTGGCGTTACCGAGCACAGCCAGGGTTCGACCATGGTCATGGCCATGGCCAATCTTGCCATGCTCACCGGAAACGTGGGCCGCAATGGCGTGGGTGTAAATCCGTTGCGCGGCCAGAACAATGTGCAGGGCTCGTGCGACATGGGTTCGTTCCCCCATGAGTATTCAGGCTACCGTCATGTGGGCGACAACACGGTGCGCGAAATGTTCGAGCAGGTCTGGCACACCTCGCTTGATTCCGAACCGGGCCTGCGAATTCCCAACATGTTTGACGCGGCCGTCGAAGGCACATTCAAGGGCCTTTACGTGCAGGGCGAGGATATTGCCCAGTCGGACCCCAATACAAACCATGTGACCCATGCCTTGGAGGCGCTGGAATGCGTTGTGGTGCAGGACCTGTTCCTCAATGAAACGGCAGCCTTTGCCCATGTCTTCTTCCCCGGCACATCCTTCCTCGAGAAGGACGGCACCTTCACCAATGCGGAACGACGCATCAACCGGGTGCGCCAGGTAAAGGCGCCCATGCAGGGCAAGGACGAATGGCAAGTGGTGTGCGAACTGGCCCAGGCCATGGGCTATGACATGAGCTACGGGTCTGCTTCCGACATCATGGACGAAATCGCGCGGGTGACGCCGACGTTCGCCGGCGTGTCCTTCGAGAAGCTGGACCGGCTCGGCTCGGTGCAGTGGCCATGCAATGACAAGGCGCCGGAAGGCACCCCGATCATGCATGTGGGCGGCTTCGTGCGCGGCCTCGGGCGTTTCATGATCACGGAATTCGTGCCGACGACGGAGCGCACCAATCGGTTCTTCCCGCTCATTCTCACCACGGGCCGCATTCTCTCACAATATAATGTGGGGGCGCAGACCCGGCGCACCGAGAATATTGCCTGGCATCCCGAGGACATTCTTGAAATCCATCCCCATGATGCGGAAGTGCGCGGCATCCGGGATGGCCAGATGGTGTCCATCGCCAGCCGTGTGGGGGCCACAACCCTGCGGGCGCTGATTTCAGAGCGCATGGCGCAGGGCGTTGTCTACACGACGTTCCATCATCCGGTTTCGGGCGCCAATGTGATCACCACGGAAAATTCCGACTGGGCGACGAACTGCCCGGAATACAAGGTGACAGCGGTTCAGGTTACCCTCTCCAACCAGCAATCGGACTGGCAGAAGGACTGGGAAATCCGCGAGGATGAGAACAAGCGCATCGCGGTCAAGCCCCTGGTGGCGGCGGAGTGAAGTTAAGAAAGAACCCTCATCCGGCCTTCGGCCACCTTCTCCCATCCTTCGGACGGGAGAAGGCCAAACTTTCCAAGATTATCGCCTTCGCCCGTTCGCGCAGCGAATGGGAGAAGGTGGCCGAAGGCCGGATGAGGGCCCTTTGTTGGCAGAGGCACAAGTGACGGATAAGGGAATGAGTTCGCTTCCTGTCACGGGTACGCTCTACAGCTCCAGCGGACCCCAATCGATTATCTGGCAGGTGCCGGAGGAAGTGCCGGTTGCGATCCTGTTCAACTCCACGCCCTATGCGGTGATGATGGCCACGCCTGCCGATCTTGATGATTTCGCCGTGGGCTTTGCGCTTGCTGAGGGGATCATCACGTCGGCTTCCCATATCAATGGCATACTCACCTTGCCTTCCGAAGAAGGCCTGGCGGTTGATCTCGCGGTAGATGAAAAACATTTGAATCGCGACCGCATGGTAAAGCGTAGCCTTGAAGGCCGAGTGGGCTGCGGGCTCTGCGGCATTGAAGATATCAAGGATGCGATCCGCATGCCGGAAGGTATCGTTGTGAACACAGCGCTTTCTCCGAAAGCTGTCGCACGCGCTTATGAAGCGCTCCCCAAGTACCAGCCGATGAATGCGGTGAACCGCACGGTGCATGCCGCAGCCTGGTGCTCACCTGATGGTGTCATCCTGCTGTCGCGCGAAGATGTGGGCCGGCATAACGCGCTCGACAAGTTGATCGGGGCGCTGGCAAAATCAAAAACGAATTTGCGTGATGGTTTTGTTCTGATGTCGAGCCGCTGCAGCTTTGAACTGGTGCAGAAATGTGCGCTTGCGGGTATTGGCGCGCTGGCAACGATCTCTGCGCCAACGGCCCTGGCGTTGCAACTGGCGAAACAGGCGGGACTGAAACTTGCGGCCCTTTCCAAGGGCGGCGTCATGATATTCGAGCAGGAGTAGACTATGGAAACCCGCGACATGCTGCGCATGGCCAACCAGATTGCCGACTTTTTCAAGGGCTACCCCCGCGAAGACGCGCGGAAGGAGGCGGCCACACATTTCAACAATTACTGGGACCCGCGCATGCGCAAACACCTTCTCAAGCATCTGGCCAAGGGCGGCGAAGGGCTCGATCCGCTCATCATCGAAGCGGCGGCGCAGATCAGGAAGCCGAAAGAAGAAGCGGCCTGAGCGCCCTCGCCCGTCCTGCTTCGCAACACGGGAGAGGGCGAATGCCGCAACCATAACCGTCAGTTAACTGCGCTCTCGAAAACTTCGCGGTCGGAAGGGCAATTTTCAGGCGTCCTTAACGAATTGTATCTGAGGATGGACGGCGCAATCCCTGTCGAGGCCCTATCATGCCGGACGACCGTTCGTCCTTCAGCCTGACCAAATTCATTGCTGCAATCATATTCGGCATGGGCCTTCTCGCTGCGTCGGTGGTTTATGGGGTGAATTACGCGGTCGACCGGGCCGTCTCCATGGATGCGCGCACCAAGGCCGAGGACTGGGCGAAATACTTCATCAGCACCATGCCTGATCTCGACCGCCTCCTGGCCGATGGCAAGCTCGACGAGCGCCAAGCTTCCGTCGTCTCCACCGCCGCGAAAGTGGGCAACGTCTTCCGCTTCAAGCTCTACGACGCCAGGGGCGGCACAATTCTGGAGTCCGACGCTGAAACTTTCGAAAATGAAGCGGACGAAGACCACATCGACGATGATGCAGCGGATGTCGTCAACAGCAAGCGAAGCGTGATTTCGCTCAATGACGGAACCCACGAGCGCAACATGCCTTCGCTTTATGCCGAGGCCTATGTGCCGGTGCTGAAGGCAAACGGCGGCCTCCGCGCCATTGTCGAAATCTATGTCGACCAGACCAGGACCGCCCAATTTTTCAAGAACACCTTTGGCGCGCTGGCATTCAGCCTTGCTCTCGGCATGGCGCTTGCCTTCGGCGTCCCCACCCTGGCCTATCTGTTTCGCACCAAACAGGCGCGCGAAGTGAAGCACGACGCTGAATTCCTGGCAATGTCGCGGGATGCGGCAGAAAAATCCGAGTCGGAAGCGCTGAAAGCCGCGGCAGAGTTCAAGGAATTGAGCGAAAGCGTTACCATGCTCAATATCCAGCTGAGGCAAAAGGCGGAAGAGCTCCAGTCGGCCCAGGAGGAAATTGTGCGCAAGGGCAAGATGGCCCAGCTTGGCATGCTTATAACAACAGTAGCCCATGAATTGCGCAATCCCATGGGTGTGGTGCGGTCAACGGTTTTCCTGTTGCAAAGGAGGCTCAAGGACACGAGCGTTGATGTCGCCGCCCTGCTCACCCGCGTCGATTCCGGCATCGTGCGTTGCGACAATATCATTTCACAGCTTCTTGACTATGCCCGTTCGCAAAAGCTGGATACGACGGCAACCGATGTAGACGGCTGGCTTGAAGAAATGTTGAGAGGCGAAGCTGTAAAGCTTCCCGCAGATCTCAGCATAACCTGCAATCTGGGCCTGCAAGGCCGCAAGGCAGATATCGATCCCGAACGGACGGGCCGCGCAATTATCAATTTGCTGACGAATGCGGTTGAGGCCATGACCAACAGGGGACAGCCGCTCGCCGGAATGGCAGGGCGCCCTCTCCGCATCGACGTGAGCACCAGGCCTACGGCGCGCGGGACTGAAATCACGGTTGAGGACAATGGCCCGGGAATTCCCCCGGACATGATCGAGAAAATCCGCGAACCTTTATTCACCACCAAAGGTTTTGGCGCAGGCCTCGGCATCCCTGCCGTTGAAAAGATCATGGAGCTGCATGGGGGCGGGCTGGACATAAGCTCCGCACCGGATCGGGGCGCGCGCTTCACCATCTGGTTTCCAGCAACACAGCCGGAAAAGCAGGCGGCTTAGAGCATGTTTCGGCACGTGATTCCATCTGAGCGGAAAGCGCGCTAGGCTTTCGGCAAATCAAACCGCTGGCCTGAAGGAGCATTGTAATGACGCAGAAACTTTCCGGCAAAGTCGCACTCGTTACGGGTGCCAGCTCAGGGATAGGCCGGGCTCTTGCCACCGCCCTTGCGGCGGAAGGTGTAAAGCTCGTGCTGGTCGGCCGCTCGGCGGAACGCCTGCAGGCGGTGGCCAAGAAACTCAGCGCCGTTGAAAGCCTTGTGCTTCCCGCCGATCTCGCCAAGCCTGCCGATGTTGAACGGGTGGCTTTGGACGCACTGGCCCGTTTTGGGCGCATTGACATTCTCCTCGCCAATGCCGGACTGTATAATCCAGGCAAAGTGGTGGACGGCAATGCTGACGCGTGGGACGAAATGCTTGCGGTCAATGTGAACAGCGTGTTCCGCCTGTGCCGCGCCGTGCTTCCGCACATGATCAAGAACAGGAATGGCGATATTGTTGTCACCAGCTCAATCTCGGGCCATCAGACCATTCCGGGTGAGCCCGTGTATTCAGCATCCAAACATGCGGTGCAAACTTTCGTGCATGAATTGCGGCGGCAAGTGGCGCCGCACAATGTGCGGGTGGGTGCCGTGGCACCGGGCACAGTGCTCAATGAATTATGGGGGTTTCACAATCCGGCTGACATTGCGTCCAAGGTCGCAACCCATGATGGATTACGTTCCGAGGACGTGGCCGAAGCGGTACTGTTCATGTTGACCCGCCCCGCCAATGTCACCATACGTGATCTCGTCATCCTGCCGCAGAAGCAGGATATCTAGCGCGCTTCCCGGCAAGGTGGAATCACCTTGCCGGGAAGCGCGCTAGTAAAAGGACCTGTCCCAATGCACCTTCAGTGGTTACACGTTATGAAGAATGGCGCATGGTTGCTTCGACCAGTGAACGGGCCGCACCTTCCCAGGCGCCAAGCTGCGCAATCCGGTCTTCTCTTGTGATACCTGCCGCCCGCCCCAGCGCGCCGCGCCTTGACGAGAAGTGCCA
>JAHFPK010000157.1 GCA_023266715.1 Hyphomicrobiales bacterium
GACCGTGCCCAGCCGCGCTGCGCCAATTGTCTTATGAAGTGAAAAGGAAAACTCGGTCATGATGCTTGCGGGAATAGTAGGCAGCAATCGCCATAGGAATAGAAACGATAGTTATTATGAATGGCATGGGCATAGGCCGCTTTCATCCGCGCCGTGCCCGCAAAGGCCGAAACCAGCATGAACAGCGTTGAGCGCGGCAAGTGAAAATTGCTGATCAGCACATCGGCAGCCGAAAACCTGTAACCCGGTGTAATAAAAATATCCGTGGTTCCGCTGAAAGGTGCCAGTTTCGAACTCTCGAGAAGACGCAAAGACGTGGTCCCAACCGCCACAATCCGCCCGCCCTTTTGCCGGGCAGTCTTCAGTCGAGTGACGGTTTCAGCGGATACTTCGCCCCATTCCGCATGCATCTTGTGGTCCCTTGTATCCTCAACCTTTACCGGCAGAAAGGTCCCCGCCCCCACATGCAAAGTCAAAAATTCTGCCGTAATTCCAGCGGCTTCAAACTTTTTCATAAGGTCAGGCGTGAAGTGCAGTCCAGCCGTTGGTGCCGCCACTGCTCCCGCGTATTTCGCAAACATGGTCTGGTAATCCGTGGCGTCCTGCGCGTCCGTTGCCCGCTTGCCCTCAATATAAGGTGGCAGCGGCATCTGACCCACCGCATCGATTGCCTCGTCCAGCACAGGCCCGCTAAAGTCAAAAGCCAAGGTGATTTCACCGGCCTCGCCCTTGGCTTCGACAGTGGCATCAAGATCGCCCAAAAGGCACACCCGGCCTTCCGCCCCAAAACGCAGCCGGTCACCCACCTGCAATTTTTTGCCCGGCTTGGCAAAGGCCTTCCAGTGCGAGTCATCAATCCGCATATGCAGCAGCGCCTCGATCTTCGGCGTTGTCCCGCCGCGCCCGGTGCGAACCCCTGTCAGCGCCGCCGGAATGACTTTCGTGTTGTTGAAAACCAGCACATCGCCGCGGCGCAGCTGCGACGGCAAATCACCAACTGTGAAATCGGAAAACCCTTCGCCCACCACCAGCAATTTGGCAGCCTCGCGCGGAACCGCCGGACGAAGCGCGATGCGCTCCGGCAGCAGTTCAAAATCAAAATCTGAAACGCGCATCAGGGACCAAAGCAGGTCACTGCCCAAGCGCCAACGCCAGCGACCCTTAAGGTTCCAGCCGAGACATAATCCTCGCCCTCGCTCGCCTTAAACAGGCGAAGCTGGGCCACGATTGCATCCATCTTGTCATCGGTCGCATCAATGTAAATCTGGTCAGCCGTTTCGAAAGCCTGCCCCTTGGTGATCGGCGTGGCGCCGGCATCCCGCGTGGACCATTTCTTCCTGCCCGCTTCAACCTCTATGGTATCGACAGCGATCACATTCATGTTGCCGAGCAAGACATTGAACGAAGCCTTGTCGCCATCGGAGCAGTTGAGCCATTCCGTTGCCTTCGCAGGCGCCGCGGTGGCAATCACCAAAAACCCAATGGCGACGAGGCGTTTCATCACTTCACGTCTGCTGCAACCTGCATCTTGATGATCTTATCGGGGTTGCTCACGGGCTCGCCGCGCTTTAGGGCATCAACATGCTCCATGCCGGAAGTCACCCGCCCCCAAACCGTGTACTGATTATCAAGAAAGGTTGCATCGCCAAAGCAGATGAAGAACTGGCTGTTGGCCGAATTCGGGTTGGAAGACCGTGCCATGGAGCAGATGCCGCGCACATGGGGTTCCCTCGAGAATTCAGCCTTGAGGTCCGGTTTTTTGGAGCCGCCCATGCCGGTGCCGGTAGGGTCGCCGCCCTGCGCCATGAAGCCTTCGATTACGCGGTGGAACACTACACCATCATAGAAGCCATCCCTGGCCAATTCCTTGATGCGCGCCACATGGCCCGGTGCCAGCTTCGGCAGGAGCTCAATGACAACACGGCCCTTGGCCAGGTCGAGGTGAAGGGTATTTTCGAGATCAGCCATTATTGCACCGTAACCTTTACCATCTTGTCTGGAGTTTCTGGGGGCTCGCCGCGTTCAAGGCGGTCAACGCAGAACATGCCTTCATCGTCAACCTTGCCGAACACCGTATAGTTGCCGTCAAGGAACCCGCCGTCGGCAAACATGATGAAGAACTGGCTATTGGCCGAATCCGGATCACTGGAGCGCGCCATGCCAACCGTGCCGCGGGCAAAATGCTCTTTGGTAAACTCGGCCTTGATATCGGGTTCTTCCGAACCGCCGGTGCCGGTGCCCGTCGGATCGCCCGTCTGGGCCATGAAGCCATCAATCACCCGGTGAAATACTTTGCCATCATAGAAACCAGCCGCCGCAAGCTTGGAGACCTGTGCCACATGGTTTGGCGCCAAATCCGGGCGCAGCGTAATGGTAAAACTGCATTTGTCGCTGGTTTCGATGGTAATCTTTTCCACGGCCATGGCAGGTGTTGCCAACAAAAGGGCCGCCATGGCACACATGCCAAGTATCTTCATTTTCTATTCTCCGGTTGCAAGGTTAATGGGAATCGAACGCTGGATAGTGCCAGATATCGCCTGAATTGAGGCCGCGCAAGGGTTCAATTCTTGAACGCCGCAGCCACCGCAGCCTGGGCTTCTTTCGGAATAAACAGGGAAATGTCACCACCCATTCTGGCGATTTGCTTAACGAGCGATGAGGCAATCATGCGGGTGGCAGGCGAAGCCGCCAGAAACACGGTTTCAATGTCGGGAGCCATTGCCCCGTTCATCTGCCCCATCTGCACTTCGTAATCAAAATCGCTGGCATCTCTTAATCCGCGGATAATCAGCCCCGCATGGGCGCGCCGTGCCGCATCCACAGCCAAATCGTCAAAGGTCACGACGCTGATTTTAACGCCCGTATGTTCCGCAATGGGTTTGGTTACGTGTTCAAGCAATTCCACGCGGGTTTTCTCAAGCAGAAGAGATTGCTTGCCCGCATGGGTGCCCACCCCCAGAACCAGTTTGTCCACCAGCCGTGCCGACCTTGCAACAATATCAAGGTGGCCATAGGTAACGGGGTCAAATGAGCCGGGATAAAAGCCTGTGCGTGCCATCAGCCGATACTAGACTCTAAGCATACCTGGCGCAATCATCGTCCTCTTAAAGCCATCCACACGCCACCAGCCGTGAGGCAAATGCCGCTGACAATCTCGATGGCCCGTATGCGCGAACGTGACAGCCATGCACCCGCCTTGCCCGCCAGCAGCGCATAAAGCGTATCGCCAACGGCTGCAATCGCCATGAAAGTAAAGCCCAACAGAAGCGTCTGCTGCATCAGGTTTCCGTCCTTTGACAGAAATGGCGGGATCATCGCCCCGAACAGCACCAGCATCTTCGGGTTGGACATGATCACCACAAAACCCTGGAGGAAAAAGCTTCCCCGTGGTCGCGCCCGGTCCACCGCCACCGCCAAGTCCCCCTTGGAAAGGAACATCTTGATGCCAAGCCAGACTAAATAGGCAGCACCCGCCCAGCGCAAGGCATCGAACCACGTCCCCATGACCTTGATCGCAGCACCCAATCCTAATGCGGCGATGCCGAGCCAAATGACAAAGCCAACCTGCGTGCCCGCCACGTTCAGAAGCCCCGCCCGCGTGCCGAAACGTAGACTATTGGCAATGATCACAGTTACCGTGGGGCCCGGAACAAAGGCCAAGGCCATCGCTGCCACACAGAAGGTAAAATAGGATTCGTAGGACATGATTTCAGCTCCTCATTCAACCGAGGGAGCCAGAATTGCAGGGAGACTGTCAAGCGGAATTAAACCTCGCCTTCGTCGCCTTCATCCTCGCTCAGGCGCTCAACCGAAACCACATGCTCGTCATCGGCCGTATTGATGACGATGACCCCTTGCGTCGAGCGTCCGGCTTTCCTGATGCCGTCAACCGGGCAGCGGATCAGCTGTCCGCCGTCAGTCACCAGCATGATCTCATCAGAAGCCTCAACCGGGAAGGAAGCCACCAGCGGGCCGTTCCGCTCATTCACAGCCATGGCCACAATACCTTTGCCGCCACGATTGGTGATCCGGTATTCAAAGGAAGACGTGCGCTTGCCATAGCCATTGCTGGAAACCGTCAAAATCACCTGCTCGGCGGCACCCATCGCCGCATAGCGCTCCTGGGATAACCCCGCGTCAGCCACCACTTCCTCATCGGAACTTTCGGTTTCCGCCTCCTCGCCGGCAACCGCGCGCGACATCTTCAGGAATGCCATGCGCTCCTCGGCCGTAGCATCCACGTGCCTGATGATCGCCATGGAAATAACCTGATCGCCGTCCTCAAGCTTGATGCCGCGCACACCCGTTGAATCACGGCCCTTGAATACGCGCACATCATTCACGCAGAAACGGATGCACTGGCCCTGCGCCGTGGTCAGCAGCACATCATCGGCGTCGCTGCAGATCTCCACATTGGCAATCTGGTCGCCCTCATCCAGTTTCATGGCAATCTTGCCGGAGCGGTTGATGTTCTCAAAATCCGAAAGCTCATTGCGCCGTACCCCGCCGGAGCGCGTGGCAAACATCAACTGCAGATCAGCCGCATCGCTTGCATCTTCCGGCAACGGCATGATGGTCGTAATGCGCTCACCCTGCGCTAGCGGCAGAAGATTGATCAGGGCCTTTCCCCGCGCCTGCGGATTGCCGACCGGCAAACGCCAGACCTTCATCCGGTACACCATGCCGGCGGAAGAGAAGAACAGGATGGGCGTGTGGGTATTGGCCACAAAAAGCTTGGTGACAAAATCCTCATCGCGCATTTGCGCCGCTGCCCGGCCCTTGCCGCCGCGCCGTTGTGCCCGGTAGGCCGAAAGCGGCACGCGCTTCACATAGCCCGCATGGGAAACCGTCACCACCATGTCTTCGCGCTGGATGAGATCTTCGTCCTCAACCTCGCCTTCATTCTCAATGATTTCCGTGCGCCGTGGCGTGGCAAAATCGTTTTTGATTTGCCTGAGCTCATCATTGATGATGTTCATCACGCGCAGGCGCGAGCGCAGGATTTCCAGATACTCGGAAATTTCCTTGGCAAGCTTCTGCAGCTCGTCAGTGATTTCATCAATGCCCAGGGCCGTAAGACGTTGCAGACGCAGATCGAGAATGGCCCGCGCTTGCTCTTCCGAAAGCCGGTAATTATTGTCAGCACCGAGCGAATGCCGTGGGTCGGCAATCAGCGCAATCAGCGGCCCCAAATCCTTCGCTGGCCAAGCCCGGCCCATCAAGGCCGCGCGCGCTTCACCAGCATCTTTCGAACGGCGAATTAGCACAATCACTTCGTCAATATTGGCAACGGCAATGGCCAAACCTACCAGGATATGCGCCCGGTCGCGCGACTTGTTCAGCAGGAACTTGGTGCGCCGCGTGACCACTTCTTCGCGGAAGGCAATAAAGGCCTGCAACAAGTCCTTAAGATTGAGCTGCTCAGGCCGCCCACCCGTCAGCGCGATATTGTTTACGCTGAAGGTGCTCTGCAATTGCGAGAAGCGGTAGAGCTGGTTGAGGATAACATCCGCCATGGCATCGCGCTTGATCTCGACAACAACCCGCATGCCCTCGCGTGAGGATTCATCTCGGATATCGGAAATCCCTTCAATCTTTTTGTCGCGCACCATTTCGGCAATGCGCTCGATCATCAGCGCCTTGTTCACCTGATAGGGAATTTCCGTAACGATCAATGCTTCACGATCTTTACGAAGTTCCTCGATATGCACCCGCCCACGCATCACGATTGAGCCGCGGCCTGTGTGAAACGCCGACTTGATGCCCATGCGCCCCAATATGATCCCGCCCGTCGGGAAGTCCGGCCCCGGCATAAGCTCAATCAGATCATCAATGGAAATAGCTGCATTGTCGATCATGGCAATTGTGGCGTCGATCACTTCGCCCAGATTGTGGGGTGCCATGTTGGTGGCCATGCCGACGGCAATGCCGCCCGCGCCATTGACCAGCAGGTTGGGATACTTGGCGGGAAGGACGACAGGTTCCGTGCGCTCGCCATCATAGTTCGGCTGGAAATCAACCGTATCCTGCTCAATGTCGTCAAGGAGCGGCATTGCGGCTTCTGCCAGCCTGCTTTCCGTGTATCGCATGGCGGCCGGCGGATCACCATCCACCGAGCCGAAGTTGCCTTGGCTGCCGATGAGCGGCAGACGCATGGAGAAATCCTGCGCCATGCGGACCAGCGCGTCATAGATCGCACTATCGCCATGCGGATGATAGCGGCCCATCACGTCACCAACCGTCGTGGCCGACTTTGTGAACCTCTTGTCTGGTGTCCTGCCGCCTTCGTGCATGGCGTAGAGAATGCGGCGGTGCACCGGTTTCAGGCCATCGCGCACGTCCGGCAAAGCCCGGCTCACGATCACGCTCATGGCGTAATCGAGATAGCTTTTCTTCATCTCATCTTCGATGGTGATGAGCGTAATTTCACCGGGATTGGCGGGCGGAACCACGCCATTCTTGTCGTCTTTGTCAGTCACGGACAGCCCTTAACTCAAGCATTCTGCCGCTGCAAAACCGCCATGATTTTTGGACGATTCGAGCGACTGCCTAGTTTAGTTTGACAGGGTTTCAACCGCAACGAAAAGAGATAGGAAATCCGAAGAAAAACGGTGCAAAACTGTATTAGATTTTGCGGAACTTGACCCCGTTGCCGCGATACCAGCCGTCATCCGCTATGACCTGCGAACACGAGGTCTTGCCGTTGAGCCAGTTGGACCAGACAATGCAAAGCTTGCCGCTCTTGA
>JAHFPK010000476.1 GCA_023266715.1 Hyphomicrobiales bacterium
CCGCGCAAGCGCCAGAAATCATAAAGCAAATGAGCAGCACGCGGCGCGTATCGACGCCTGAAAGATAAACGGCGCGCTCCTTGTTGCCGATGGCGTAAATCCTCCGGCCAAGGCTTGTGCGGGTCAGCATGAATACTATTGCCATGCCCACCGCCAGCCAGATCAGCAGCGGATTTGGAACATCGGGAATGAGGCGCCCGGTGGCAAGTTCGCGCATGAGGGGAAGCCCCTTGTCCTGGGGGGCGAAGCCGCCCGTGTGCCAGACCATCAGGCCTTGCGCCACCGCGTTCATGCCGAGGGTGAAGATCATCGAAGGGGCGCGCAAATAGGCCACGCCAAGGCCGTTGACGAGGCCAACAGCTGCTCCGCAGGCGATGCCGAAGGGTATGGCAATCACCGGCCCCACCGCTTCCCCGAACATGCCTGTGGCGGCGGTTGCCATCATGCCGCCGATGCAGATCACCCAGGGGATCGACAGGTCGATGTGGCCCAGGAGAATGACCAGCATGACGCCCGTTGCGATGATGCCGAGAAACGAGGCCGTCTGAAGTTGCTGGACAAGGTAGTCAACAGACAGGAAGTTTGGCTCGGCGATGGCGCCAATGGCGATCAGCAGGATACTGCAGCCGAAGGCGATGACCGTCGCTTTGTCGAACCGCTTCATCACCATCGTCGCCATTGATGTCACGTCCCCTAGCGATAAAGATCGAGCTTGTTCTTGATGCGCAGCAGCCTGAGCGAACCCAAGCTGACCGCGAACAGAAGCACGATGCCGACAAACAGCGGCTGCAGCACCGGATTGATGTCAAACACGATGAGCAGGTCGCCCACCGTGCGCATGATGAAGGCCCCGAAGATCGAACCGATGGCACTGCCCGTGCCGCCAAACAGCGAAGTGCCGCCGATCACTACCGCGGCAATCGAATTGAGCGTGTAGTCGGCGCCGATCGCGGTTTTCGCCGCACCGGAATAGGTGAGCGCCGTCAGCAAAAGGCCGGCAATCGCGGCAAAGAAGCCCGAGAGAACATAGGCCAGAATTTTCGCGCGCTTGATCGGCACGCCGGACATATAGGCTGCATGTTCGGAGGAGCCGATGGCATAGGCGGCGCGGCCTAATATTGAGCGCCTGTAGGGAATCCAGACGCAGAAGACCATGATCAGGAGCAACAGCACTGATGAGGGCACCACGCTGAAGGAACCTGTCATGAGGTCGGCAAAACCGGGGTTCACGGACCCGCCGGGCTGCGGGCGAAGCGCAAGGCCGAGCCCGAAATAGATGGCACCGGTGGCAAGGGTCACAATGATCGGCTGAAGCCTGCCATAGACGATGACAAGTCCATTGACCGTGCCGCAAATAATTCCGGTCAGCAGCACAAGGGCGACACCGAGGGTGGTCCTCAGCGGATCGCCGTTCACCACGGTTGCCGCCAGGCAATTGGTGAAGACGAAAACCATGCCAACCGAGAGATCAAGTCCACCGGTGAGCACCGGAATGGTCTGCGCCATGGCGACGAGCGCCAGGAGCGCCCCCTTGTTGGCGGCCGTATTCACCATGCTGGCGGAAAGCCCGTATTCCAGTTTCCAGCCATAGAAAGCAAACATCGTGGCAAAGATCGCCACGGAAATCAGAAGCCCGCGCTGGGCAGTGAACCAGATGCTCCAGCCTTCGCTGGAACGTCGGGCATTAACTGCCACCTCGCTCATGATGTGGCCTCCGCTGCAAAAACTTTTTTCATCCCGGCCGCCTTTGCAGTTGGCAGGTTGAGGGCACTGGCAATCAGGTTATGCTCGGTGAGGCTCGCACCTTCGAGGGTGCGGACCACCGCGCCATTGTAGAAGACCAGCACCCTGTCACAGCACCCGATGAGTTCGTCATAATCGGTTGAGTAGAAGAGAATTGCAGCACCGCCTTCGGCAAGCCGCCGCAACAGCTCATAGAGCTCCTGCTTGGTGCCGACGTCGATGCCGCGCGTTGGATCGTTGAGCAGGATGATGCGTGGCT
>JAHFPK010000158.1:0-2603 GCA_023266715.1 Hyphomicrobiales bacterium
TGCGGAAGCGCCGCAGGTTGTGCAGCCAGCCGGGCATGACGCCGCTGTAATACTTGCGCATGTGCGGCATCATCTTGATCTCGCGCCGGGCGCGATGAATGCTCTTCCGCAATTCAGGCTCCCAGCTTTCAATCGTCGCCATCGGATCAAAGCCCTTCTCAATCGCCACCGCGATTTCGGCCTTGACGGTCTCGGCAGTCGGCATCCCTTCGCGCCAATGCTTCGCGCGCTTGCGGATGCGGCGCGTCACCACGCCCGCGTTCATGCTTCACCCTTGAGCTTGGCAGCGCGCGCGACCACCGCAGCCATGGTGCGCTCCTGAATGACTTTCATCAGCGCCTTCTGCTCATCCTCGGTGAAGGGCCTGCCTGTCGCCAGCCCGAGCACGATGAGGTCGAGCGTGGCAATCGCCGTGACCTTGTGCAGCTTGTCGGGTTCATCGATTGCCATTTGGCATGCGCCCAATGAGAGGTGCGAGACGCTGCGCTCCACGACGTCATTGATGCCGCCCATGATCAGTTTGAAAAGTTCATTGTTGCTGTTTTGCGGGATACCGATCTCGACGGCATAATCGCCGAGCAGTTTCATGATGCGGCGGTAAAGCTCGCGCGTCTCGTCCTCGGTGGGATGAAATTCCGGCGTGGTCATGATGCTGCGCAGCTTCATGATGCCGACTGCCGTGTCGGGCAAGTCGGCACCGCCGAGCAGGATCACTGCAACTTCGGTCGCCGATTGTGTCTCAAGCAGTTTTCTGCCTGTGGCCTCAACGCGCGTCCATACTTGTTCCATTGTCAACATAGTGGTCATCTTTTTTCTCCGTGGTTGTGATTTACTTTTCGGCGGTCTCGTATTTTAGAAACGGAGCGCATAGCTTCTCCGGTTCCGATGATGTCTTGCTGCAATAACGGCAGCCATAGGTGGGTTGCAGTTCTGCGGTCTGCTTCTGTTGCATGTCAGTTCACCTTTGCCTGCGGGTCGCGCCTGCCGCCCGTCTGTTGCACCAAGTGCCACGCGGCGGCATTGACGCCCTGCACCGTGGCATTCGATATGAATTGCGCCTGCCCGTAGGTCTCGCCGAAGGGCACGGCGACGATGATGAAAGCGTGATTGGGAAGTTGGCTCTCCATCATCTGCATCCACGCCATGAGTTTGTGCTTGTGATCAGCCATTCTCATTCTCCATCGGGCGCTGCACCGCGCCCACCTTGGCCGCTTCCCTCGCGCCGCCGACACCACGGACGCCAGTGAAGCCCACCGGAACGGGCAGCGGTTTACCATCCGGCATCGCAAACACAAATAGGTGATACTGGTTGGCGGCGTCGAGCAGGCGGCTCTCTGCGGGATAGAGTTCGATGGCCTCGAACTCCGGCCCGCAAAGCATATTCTTGATGGCCTGCAAATCCCGCCAGTCGTGGATCGGCTGCTTGTCGCGGCGCTTGATCGAGAGATAGGTCACGCGCACCGCAGGGCCGAAGCCGTGCTTCACACTGCTGTCCACGATCACTTGGTACTCATCATTGCGCACGACAAGCTGGCGCAGCATCTCCTGCCACATCGAGATGGCAAGTTTGCGCGACGCCCCGCGCTCAGTCTGCTCCTTGATGAAGTCTTCCTTGTGCGACCATTGCTTGGTCATGTTCTGGCACGTTTCGAAGACCTTGAGCTTGCCGTTCATGAAGTCACCGCCAATCTGGCGCACATGATCTTCGGGTTCAGCCGGATCATGTTGAGCGTGTCGATATATGAGTTCGCAAAGGCGACCACGAACTCCGGCATGCTGCCGAAGGCCGAGGTGATCGTGTCAATCGCGGCGGTGCTTTCCTTCGAAACAAATTCCGGCCCGCAGCCTTCGATTATGGCAGAGAGAGCGCCGACATCTTTGCCCGACTGCTCAAGCGAGAAGGTCGAGGCGTTCTGCCCTGCGTCGGATTGCGCTGGAATAATCACCAGAGCAGCCGAGATCGAAAGTATTTTGAGGATGGTTTTCATTTTCAGTCTCCAATCAGTGTTGCGTTTTGGGGTAGCAGCGCGGCGCGAAGGGAATGGCCTTCACAAAATAGAACCACATCGGTCGGCGAAACTTGTCGAGCTTCACCTTGAACATGCGCTCTTCGCCCTTGCGGACGACATCGACCACCGTGCCGAAGCGACCGAAGACCTCGGCGTCGAGATGGCCAGCATAACGCTGGCTGATCTCGACCCGCGTGCCCTTGTCGAGCTTTGGGATTATTTTCAACATTATTGTTCTCCGTGGTTGGGGGTTAAAGAATTTGCCGCTCCACATCGCTCTTGAGATAGCGCAGCCATCCCGCGAGGCCAGTGTAGGGCTCACGCCCGGTGCAATGCACCACCGAGAATGGATCATAGTGCATGGGAAAGCACACATCGCCCTTTTTCACGCTGTCAGGCGAAAAATGGACGATGAAGTTTTCCCGCTCATGGACCGAGGTGTTGATCACCTCAAGCATGGCAGCGCCGCGTGCGCTGTACATCGCGGGGTTGGAACAGGCGACATGGGCGACACGCGGCAGGTTTCGATGGTGCTTGCAAAACAAGCAGTGCTTGATGGACATTGGTGTCTCTCCGTGGTTGTGATGGGCTACT
>JAHFPK010000158.1:2613-6714 GCA_023266715.1 Hyphomicrobiales bacterium
TTGACATTGATCAGTCCGATGATGGTCTGCTCCATGGTCGGCTCAAAGCCCCACTTGGCGGCGAAGCCCTTCCGCAATCCATCGAGCAGCAACAGCGTGCCTGCCGAGAGTTCGATGGGCTTTGCGGCAGGCGCTCGCACCCGGCGCTTGCGCGGCACCGATGTCTCATAGGATGCAATCGTGTAGCGCAGGGCTTCGCCCGCCTCACGTCCGGTGCGCACTTGGAGCAGCACGTCATTGGCCTGCTCGATGGTGTCGAAATGGTTCTTGATGTTCTTGCTGTCGATGGTGGGATGCACCGCCGCCTGCAATTCGGCATCGGTCAGCACCTCGATCTTGCCGCTTTCGTCAGTGACGATCTGATAAACTTTCGTAGTCATGCTGGTCTCCATTCAAAAATCCGCGGGCATCATTGCTTCGCGGTCGGGATTGTCAGGACCGTGCCGGGGAATATCCAATCCGGTCCTGTCATGTTGCGCAATCGGCAGGCTTCGCACTGCTGCGCCCGCTCGATCACCTCGCGGTTCGCATGCCACAACTCGGGCCACCGTATGAAGGTGCCGAAGAAGCGCATCGAGATGAATTGCAGGGTGTCGCCCTGCCGGACGGTGTAGGTTTTCATCGCCGATACCTCACGGCCATGCAGGCGCAGAAGACCGCCAGCACGAATGCCGCCGTGCCGAGATAGTTGTGATCGGTCTTGAGCATCGCGGCAGCGCAGCCGCTCCACACCACCATGGCACCGAGCGCGAAGGTGCGCTTGTTCTGGTTGCTGTTCATGATGGTGGCCTCGTATGGATGAACTTCTCGTGCTGCGTCATGAGCAGATGGGTCTTGCAACGCTCGCACTGCATTCCCATTGGTGCCCATGAGCCGGGCGAAAAATAAACGGGCACACGGCGATGCCCAAAGTGTTTGCAAATCCATTCCCGCATTTTTTTCATCATGTCCTCGCTTTCAGGGTGTTGTTGCCGCATTCGGGGCAGGCGTCATCCTCGAACCACTGCTTATTGTGCCAGCCGCAACAGTTGCAAACATACTGAGGCGACCATGTGCGAAAAGCGCGGGCGTATTGCCAATCTCTTCCAAGCACGCCGAAGAGCAGGCCGACGAACCAAGCCACGCCGAGCGCGATGATCATCTCCCGCGTCATGGCCTTGGTCCACTCACTTCAACCTTGATGATGTCGGCGGTGCCCTTGTAGGTTTGCCAGAAGGCTTCGAAGGTCTCATCGGCATTGGCTTGCAACGGGATGAAACCTTTCGAGACGAGCCAGTTCACGATTGCACCAACACGGGTCAAGCTCACCGTGGTGATGTCGATCTCGCCGCCTTCGAAGACGGCGAAGCCGATGGTGCTACGCACCCTCATGACAGCCACCCGCCTTGCACGGGCGATGTCATCACATAGCCGCCGCCTGCCGCAGCATCGGCGTTCGGCCCGGCTTCCATGCCGAGCGATGCTGGCGTGATGACCTTCCACAGGCCGAGGGCTTCACCGAGCGCCATCATCGACAGCGCGGCACCCTGATCGCCGACGAAACCGCCCAGCGTGATGTAGGACGGCCCACGGGCAAACAGTTCGCGCGCCGATGGGAATTGCCGCAGGATGGCGATGAGGTCCGCCTTGCGCCTTTCGGCTTCCGGCATATAGATGCCGATGTTCATGAAATGCACATCGACGATCACGGCATCGGGTTTTTCTTTCAGCAGTTCTGCCGTGGTCGGCATCGTCATCACATCGGTGACGGTGATGTCGCCATGCACCTTGACGGCGACTGGCTCGCCCTTGCGGGTCTGGTAAGTGGTGGCGTTGATGATCTCGTAAAGTCGGTTGAGGTCTATGGACATTGCAGTCTCTCCAATCGTTCAATCATTGTCGTGTGGTCGAGCAACAGCAGCGCGAGCGCTGCCCTGTCAACACGCACCGTGCTCGATGTCCGGCGCGTGGTATTCAACGCAATGTAAATCGCGTCGAACTGTTCGGGTGAAAGTTGCAGGCCGGGAACGGGCTTGCGCCGGATGAGGTTGCCATTCCTCATCATCGCATGCTCCGCCATATTCCGGCGACACGCTCGATGGTCTCCGAAAGTGTTTCATCACGGCGCTGCACGCTGCGAAGCGCCGTGACGGTTTCTGTTGCGAGCGGGAAGCTCACCGTGCCATCGGGGTGATGGACCGCCTTGCTTTGCGCCCGCTCGCCCTGCATGACGGCCACGATGGTCTCCCATGCCAGTTTCGAGACGCGGGCTTGGTGTCCGATGTGTTCGCTCATGGGCCACCCGGCGCAAAGCGCTTGGTCGGCGTGACGCGGACAATGCGGAACTCCACCTTGAAGGGGCGGTTCTGGCCATCGTCCTCGCGGTGCAGCGGATGACTGTCGAGAAATTCCTTGAGGTTTCTCTCGGCTTGCCCTTCGGTCTCGAAAGGATCGGGTTGCGGTCGGCCAATGGTGGCAACCGAGAAGTTCACCCAATTGCCATATCGGTCGAGCCGCTGAATGTCATAGTGGTGCTTGCTGTGGCCGCTCATGGCTTCACCAATGTGGGCATCACGCGGTAGTCATCGCTGTCGTCCACCATCGGTTTATCAGCCCGGTTCAAGCGCCACAGGCGCAGGGCTTCGCTGGCCTGTGTGCCACGGTCGAAGACTGCCGGATGGTCCGGCAAGCGCACCATAGTCCAGCCGTGATCGATGCGCTGCTCGACGCGCCACTTCACCGTTGCAAGCACCGCCGCATGCTCGACATGGGCATCGTACCAATCGAGCAGCGTGCGAAGCGCGGCTGCGTCCATGGCGTCTTCGCCAACGGCATCCATGCTCTCATAAAGCTCTTCAAGGTTCTGCCGGGTTGCGGCGTTGAGCCGGGCGACCAGCGGGATGCCGGGCTTCGGCACGGCCATCACCTTCGCCACTGCGGCGGTGAGGCCAGCCTTGCCGTGATCAACATGCCCGATGGTGCCTTCCATCGGCGTCTGCATGCGCCCGCCATCACGTGATGGTGACGGCGGCGGAAGGTTGCGGACCTTGTGCTCAATCTCGGCGCAGCAGCCAGCGGCGAGTTTATAGGCCCCATAGAGCGGGCTGCCCTTGCCAGCGCTCTCCATGAAGCCGATTTGCTTGAGCCTGTGGTTGGTGATGATGGCCAGCACGGCGTCCTTCTGGATGAGAGGGTCCATCACACACCTGCCGCTTCTGACAGGTGGCCGACAACGGTGTCGCCATCAAACTCTTCCACATCGGGGTCTTCGAGGGCGGCAGCGGCGTTATCCAATTCCGCGATGGCATTTTCGGCGGCATCGGCCCGCTCACTCGATTGCATGTTCTCGGGCATGTTGTCCCGGTACTCCTGCTCTTCATCGCGGATTGCCTCGATGTCATCCTTGAGGCTGCTGGCTGCGGCCTTGAACGCCTCGGTGGCGCTCACGGCGGCATCCCGCAATTTGAGCAGGGAGTTGATGGCGCACTCGATGGGTGCGGCCTTGGTGCCCGCATCCTCATAGAGGGCGCGAATGTCTTTTCGACGGTCGTTATTCATGGTGGTTCTCCGTGGTGTTTTCAGCGGGCGGGATTGCCCGCTGTCGTCATTCAGCCTTTCGGCGGAATTTTCTTGACCTTCGGCAGCTTGGCCGGGTCGGTGTTGGCGAGGACGGCAAGGCTGTCGGCCTTGTTGCGCCGGGCGATGGTGCCAGCGTCGGGGTTGACCGTGCGGCTCAATGCCGCGTCGGCGTCTCTGGTCGCGGCGGCACTGCGATTGGCGGCTTTGCGGTTCGAGACCTTGCCGTAGTTGATCATCCTGCCCATGGGCTTTCCTTTCGACTGTTGCGCGAGTTGCTGGCATGCGAGGGCGATATAGATCGGCACTGGTTGCAGGCCGCGCTCATAGCCCGTGAAGGTGTCCCGTTTCAACCCGAGAGCGGCGGCGGCACCATTCAGGCTCATCCCCATACACTCACGCCACGCCTGCAAATCAGTTCCGGTCATGTTGCCCAATTTCGGGCAGGCGGTGTTTTTGTCAAGCCCTTCGGCCCGATCCTTGGAAATAAATTTGTGGACAGAAGATGAGCCCGAAAACCCGAGATCAAATCCAATTCGGCGGTAT
>JAHFPK010000159.1 GCA_023266715.1 Hyphomicrobiales bacterium
GCCGTGGAGTTCCCAAGGACGCTGCGATGGCCGCGAAGTGGTACCGTCTCGCCGCGGTTCAGGGCCATGCCGCTGCCCAATACAATCTTGGGCTCATGTATTCCAAGGGAGAAGGCGTTCCGCTTGATCATGCCAAGTCAGTGATATGGTACCGTCTCGCCGCGGAGCAGGGCCACGCGCCCGCCCAATTCAATCTCGGGGTCAGTTACGACATTGGCCAAGGCGTGGCGCAGGATTATGTCGAGGCGATTAGGTGGTATCGGCTCTCGGCCAGCCAAGGCGAAGCTTCCGCCCAAAACAGTATCGGATCAATGTATGAATATGGCCTCGGCGTGCCCCAGGATTATGTCGAAGCGGTGAAATGGTATCATCTCGCCGCTGATCGGGGTTATCCCAAAGCCCAATACAATCTCGGGCTCATGTACGCCAACGGCCGCGGCCTGCCGCAGGATTTTTTACAGGCGCATAAGTGGTTGAGCTTGGCAGTTGCCGGCTCTCCTGCGTTAGACCCCAAGGATCTTGGTGATGCTGTCGGAAATCTCGATCAGGTCGCAGAACGCTTGACCTCTGACCAATTGAGCGATGCTCAACGCCTTGCACGGGAGTGGCTGGCTGCTCATTCCAAGTCTTAACCGTTAGATCACGATGATTTTTGATTGAATCAATACAAAATCATAGACGTGATCGAAATCAATAATCTGGAGCATGAAGTTATCGCCAAAGTCAATCAACTCAGGCGCATCATGCTCTAGGACTTGCCGAATGCCGGGGCCCATATATGATGCCCGAGGTTACAATCTTCTCGAGATGCGGGTGGTGATACATGCAAATCGGCAAGGCAAGCGCCGCTGAAAGCCATATCTGCCAGGCCTATCCAGATCGGATCGAAGTGCATGGGCTGGACCTCTGCGGCGATCTAATGGGGCGGATGAATTTCACCGAGTATTTCCACCTGCTGCTGACGGGCCGCGAAGCTACCGCAACCCAACGGGAGTTCCTTGATCTCCTCCTCATCGCCATCGCCGAGCATGGCATGATGCCCACCAATATTGCGGCACGCATGACGTTGGCTTCCGACCCCGGTTCCCTGCAAGGTGCGCTGGCTGCGGGCCTTCTGGGCTGTGGTCCTGTGCTCTTGGGCACTTCAGAACTCTGTGCGAAGCTGTTGGAAGAGGCGCAGGCCAAGGTGCTTGCCGACCGTGATCCAAAAGCGGTAACCGAACAACTGGCCCAGGACATTCGAAAGTCCGGAGGAAAAGTCCCGGGCTTCGGCCATCCCGTGCATCGCCCGCTCGACCCCCGCGCCGAACGCATATTGGAACTGGCTGACAAGCGTGATGTCAGCGGCCCCCATGTGGCATTGGCCCGCCATTTCCGCGAGGCCGTGGCCAAGGCCTGGGGCAAACCTTTGGTGATGAATGTTTCCATGCCGATTGCGGCGGTCATGCTTGACCTCGGTTTTCCCGCTGTCGTGGTGAAAGCCGTGCCATTGTTGGCGCGGACCGCAAGCATTCTTGGCCACCTCGCCGAAGAACAGAAAAATCCCATTGGCTTTCTCATGGCGGGCAAGGCGGAGGCGGCGGTTCCCTACCGCAAGACGGAGAACAAGGCTTGATGCTTGCACCCGAAATCGAATCGCGTCCGTGGGCGGAGCAATTTGTCATTGATGACGCGCATTTCCGCCTCCAGCTCGACTATCTCCTTGAGCGCTCACAATTCTATCGGGATAAACTGAAACCGGCGGGCTTCGATTCAGTTTCGGCGGCAGGTGGCCTTGATGACATCACGCGGTTGCCTTTCACCGAAAAGAGCGAAATCCGTGCGAGCTGCACCCCCGAAAACCCGATCGGCGCCCATCTCTGCGTTGATCGTTCCGATATCATCCGCATCTATTCAACCAGCGGCACCACGGGAACGCCAAGCTATATCCCGCTTACGTCGCGCGACCTCGAAAACTGGGTGACTACTTCGGCACGAAGCTATTCGGCTTCTGGTGTGAAGGCAGGAGAGCGCATTGTTTCCACTTATAACGCTGGACCTTTTGTGGCCGGTGCCGCTCTTGGCGCCTTCGACAAGCTGGGCATGTGCCATATCCCCATGGGCACCGGGAATACGGAGCGCCTGATGACGGCGATCAGGATGCTGAAACCGGAAGCCGCCGTACTCACCCCGTCCTATGCTGCCTATCTGGTGGAATGGGCAACGGAACACAAATTTGATCTCAAAGACTCAAGCGTGAAAAGCGTCTTGGTGGCAGGTGAACCCGGCGGTGGCGAGCCCGCTTTTCGCAAGTTGCTTGAAGAGGGGTGGGGCGCCCGCGTGACCGAAGCCATGGGCATTGGCGACATCGGCGTATCCCTCTGGGGCGAATGCGAGCACCAGCACGGCATGCATCTCGGCGGGCGTGGTTTCATTCATGCGGAATTGATCAATGCCGAAACCGGGATGCCCGTTGCCATGCAGGATGGGGCCAAGGGTGAACTCGTTCTCACCCATCTCCAGCACCGTGCCGCACCGCTTCTGCGATTCCGCACGCGGGACCATGTGGAGGTGTGGACCAGCCCGTGCAAATGTGGCCGTACAGCGCCCCGCATTCGCTGTAGTGGCCGCACCGATGATATGCTTATAGTACGTGGCGTCAATGTCTTCCCCTCAGCGATCCGCGAGGTCGTCAGTGAATTTACGCCCAAAGTCAGCGGTCTCATTCTGGTAAAACCTGCGAGCGCTGGCGTGAAACAGGAACCACCACTTCCCATTGAAGTTGAGCTTGCCAAGGACCAGGGTGAAGATGCAGCCTTGGCTGAAGCCATCCGCGCCCGGCTGCGCAACGTGCTGGTATTCACAGCTGGTATCAAACTTGTGCCTTTCGGCAGTCTGCAGCGTAGTGAATACAAATCGAAACTGGTCCAGCATTGAGCTCACGAGGAGAGCCCCCATGCAAAAACTTCAAAGCCAAGGCGTTCACCACATCACCCTTACCGGTGCCAACCGCCAGACCTCCATTGATTTCTGGGAAGGCGTGTTGGGCATGCCTTTCGTTTTCGAGCAGCCCAATCTCGATAGGGCCTCCGAAAGCCATCTCTATTTCGATCCCGGCGACGGTCGCCTGATCACCATTTTCACCGATGAAGGCCGTAAACCCGATCCGCGCCGCACGCCCACGGAGCCGGGCTGCGTCCATCACATCGCCTTTTCCGTTTCGCGCGTCACTTTTTTGCAGGCCATCAAGCGCCTCGATGACCGCAAGATCAAGCACAGCGGGGTGAAAGACCGCGGCTTCATGGATTCGATC
Source organism: Hyphomicrobiales bacterium (assembly GCA_023266715.1). Taxonomy (GTDB): domain Bacteria; phylum Pseudomonadota; class Alphaproteobacteria; order Rhizobiales; family Aestuariivirgaceae; genus Aestuariivirga. Next base: position 3,293 of record JAHFPK010000159.1, read on the forward strand.
TATTTCACTGATCCGCTCGGCTTGCTGATTGAGCTGGCATCCTACCGCTTCGAGCCGCCCCATGGCTTCACCCATGCGGATGTGCTGTTCGAGGCCCACAAGATCCGCGTGTCCCGCGGAGATTACAACATCGCCGAGGTTCATCTCGCCGATGCGATCGAGGCTCTGATGACTCGCAAGAATGCGTCTCTTTCCGAAGACCGGTCACCAAAGAATCCGTATTAAAAAAACACAGGGAGGAAAAAATGAAACTGCATGTATTGAAGCCAAGCGTGAACAACATGACCGTCCGCGTATTCGTGCGCGCCGCAAAACTCGATTTCGCCGAGGATGATGTCTACGGCAAGACACGCACCAAGGAATTCCTGGCGATGAATCCGGCCCACCTGACGCCGATGATGGAAGCCAAGGGCCTGCCTAAGGGCGTGCTCTGGGAAAGCTGCGCCATCATGCAGTATCTCTGCAACAAGCATGAGCTGAGCAAGTTCTATCCCAAGACTCCGGCCAAGCGCGCCATGATCGACAGCGCCATGTTCTACCTCATCGGCACGCTCTATCCGCTGCTGGCGCGCGCCACCTATCCGTCGCTTGGCTTCGCGCAATATGCGGGCGAAGTCGGCACCAGCGATGTGACGCCCGAGCAGAAAGCCGCAGCCCAGAAGGCCGCTGGCGATGCCATCGCCGAGCCACTCGATGTCTTCCACAAGTTCTATATGGACGGAACGCCTTTCATCGGCGGTGCCAAGCCTTCCATTGCCGATATCCGTCTTGCCGCAACACTCGAATTCCTCGCCGTGATTGACTACCAGCTTCCGGCCTGGGCCAAGACCTATATGGCTGCAATGGAAAAATCCCTGGGCAAAGCCTACGCCGAACCCGCCGCCGACGTCCGCGGCTACATCGCCTACGTGAAGTCACAGAAGAAGTAATACTGGGAAAGCTGCGGGAGAGTGTCTCCCGTAGCGTCAGTCTTTGGCGTAGCGCTTCAATCTTTCCGCTAACGTACCCGTGTGCAGTTCAAACAAGTGATTGTCATCATCGTGGAAATAGATCGAGCGTCCCTCACCTTCGACGCGGGACCGCCCTTCGCGAACCTCAAGACCGAGTGACTTTACGCTTTCAAGGCAAATCGGATAATCCGCTTCCGAAATCTTGAATGCAACGTGGTTATAAGTCCGCGTGGGCAGGCTTTCTCCTTCCATAATGGCGACCCAAACCGCTGCAGGTTCCGCACCGACGAGAAAGAATTTTTCGCGCGAAATCGAGAAGATCGCAGCCCCGCTGTCATAAACCTTCCGCGCCCCAAGCACGGTTGTCAGGATTTTCTCCATCCGGTCCAGATCGCGCACAATGAAGGTAATATGGCTTAGTCCTTCGATCATCCCCAGGTCTGGCTTTCGATCAACCGGTCAATCAAGAGAGACATGTCCTCAGCCGGCGAGTTGGCGAAGGCAAAGCGAAGATAGGAGTCTTGGTCTGCTCCAAACATGGTGCCCGGCAGGCATAAAACATCATGCTCGCCCGCCAGGCGCGTGGCCACAGACTTGGCTGTGGCAGTGTTAAATGGATGTTTTACATAGGCAAAATAGGCCCCAGAGCTCATGAGCTTGTAGGAAAGTCTGGGATTATGGAAGGCGGCCAACAGGGCCTCCCTGCGGGTTTCCATCAGGCGCTGCTTTTCCTGCTTCCAATTCTCAAGATGCGCCAGTCCAAACAGGGCCGCCCGTTGTGAAATCTGCGGCGCACAGATGGCCATGCAGTCCAGTATCTTTTCGCTCTCGACAAGAACCCTGCCGCCGGCAATGAGCGAGCCCACCCGGTATCCCGTCAAGGCAAAGACTTTGGAGAAGCTATAGAGTTGAATGAACGTGTCCTGCCAGTCCTGCTTGGCAAACAGACCATGCGGCGGTTCTGGCGTGGAACGAAAATCCTTGTAGGTCTCGTCAACGATCAGGGCAATCCCCGCGGCCTTCGCAAGTTCATAGAAGCCTTCGATAATTTCTGGGGGATAGATCGCCCCCGTAGGATTGTTGGGCGAGCACAGAACGATTGCTTTAGTGTGGTTATCAATCAGGGCGGCCGCCTCCTGGGGCAGGGGGTAGGCCCGGCCTTCGGCAAAGGCGGGAACAAGTCGCTTTTCGACGCCAAGCATATCCAGCCACATCTGGTGATTGAAATAATAGGGCACGGGCAGGACCACATTGTCGCCGCGCTGGGCCACAGCCATGATGGCCGCACAAAAGGCCTGATTGCAGCCCGATGTAATGCTCACATTTTCCGGATCAATGAGGCCGCGATAATCCGCCGCCATGTGCTGCGCCAAGGCGCTGCGAAGTTCGGGAATGCCATGGATATCCGTGTAGAGATGGGTTGCAGGGTCATGTGCCAGCCGGGCGATTTCGCTTTGCAGCGCTTCCGCCGGTTCATAACTCGGAACCGCCTGGCAAAGATTGAGGAGTTCACTGTTTCGTGTCCCCGGCCGCACCCAGGTCATGGCCTCGGCAATTGGCGGCGCTTCAATCCGTGAAATAAGTGGAGAAACCACGAGGGCCATCAAACCGAATTCCTTGCAATCTGGAAGTTCAAGTGTTTGCCGATATCGGCTTGGATTTTCAAGTAATTTGAGGCATTAAAAGCCCTGAGACTAATACCTCAAGGGAAGTGAGAAGCGCATGACACAGGCTGTTCGTATTGAGAAGACCGGCGGGCCGGAAGTTATGCAACTGGTCGATGTGGACCTGCCCAAACCATCTGCCGGAGAGGTGCGCGTCAGGCACACGGCCATCGGGCTTAATTACTACGATACCTATCTTCGCTCGGGACTCTATCCCGTGGCCCTCCCGAGCGGCCTTGGCGAAGAGGCAGCAGGTATTGTTGAAGAGTTGGGGCAGGGTGTAACAGGCCTGAAAGTTGGAGATCGGGTCGCTTATGGGAGCGGTGCACTCGGTGCCTACGCCGGGGCGCGAAATGTTCACGCCTCGCATTTGGTGAAGATTCCTGATTCCATAAGTGATACGACCGCCGCCGGCATGATGTTGAAAGGCATGACCGTGCGTTATCTCCTGCGCGCCACATATAAGGTAAAGCCTGGTGAAACCATTCTGCTCCATGCCGCCGCCGGCGGTATTGGCCTGATAGCATCCCAGTGGGCCAGAGCCCTGGGAGCCACCGTCATTGGAACAGTGGGTTCTGAAGGCAAAATGGAAATTGCCAAAGCCCACGGCTGCGCCCATGTCATCAATTCATCAACCGAAAATGTCGTTGCCCGCGTCAAGGAGATTACCGGAGGGAAGGGCGTCCCGGTTGTCTATGATGGTGTGGGGCAGGCAACTTTCTTGACATCTCTGGATTGCTTAAGCCCCCGCGGGCTGCTCGTCAGTTTTGG
>JAHFPK010000160.1:0-4275 GCA_023266715.1 Hyphomicrobiales bacterium
GCGTCATCCGGTGCAGCTCTATGAATCCTTCTCGATGCTGTTTTTTCTTGTGGGTGCGCTCATTTTGCTGGCGCGGCGGCAGGATTTTTTCATGCGCAACGGCTTTTACCTGATGGTTCTGTTCTATTCCGGGCAAAGATTTATTTGGGAATTCCTCAAGCCTTACGGTTCCCTTGTGGGGCAGTTCAATTTATTCCAATTTATCTCTGCGGGACTTTGTTGTTACAGTGTCTGGATGATGGGGAGGCGTGATGGACGGGCCAATTCGTAAAGTTACGCCCTATGTCTTTTATGGGCAAACCACGTCGCTCTGTGAGAGCTGCTATGCCCTGGTGCCGGCCAAGATAATTATTGAGGATGGCAATGTTTTTTATCTGAAGCGCTGCAAAACCCACGGGGTTCAGAAAGCTTTGGTTTCAACCGATCCCACTTACTACAAACTCTGCCATGATTATCTGAAGCCGGGCGACAGGCCCTTGCAGGTGCAAACCCGGACAGAACTTGGCTGCCCCTATGATTGCGGGCTTTGCCCTGACCACGAGCAGCATTCCTGCCTGGCGCTGATTGATGTGAATGAAGCTTGCAACCTCACCTGCCCCGTTTGCTTTGCCGACAGTTCCACCGCGAAGACTTCACACCGTTCCCTGGCCGAAATTGAACGGATGATGGATGCGCTGGTGGCCAGCGAAGGCGAGCCCGACCTTTTGCAGTTGTCGGGCGGGGAGCCCACCATCCACCCAAAAATCCTGGACATCATTGCTGCGGCGAAACGGCGGCCCATTCGCCATATCATGCTCAATACCAATGGCATACGGATTGCCCAGGAGCCGGAGTTTGTAAAGGCGCTGGCGGCTTTCAAACCGGGGATCGAGGTCTACCTGCAGTTTGATTCCCTGAGGCCGGAAGCTCTCAAGACACTTCGCGGTGCGGACCTCACCCGGATTCGCAGGCAGGCGCTGGAAGCCCTTGAAAAGGAGCCGATTTCCACCACGCTGGTAGTGGTCGTAAAGCACGGGGTGAATGATGATGAACTGGGCGAGATCATCGATTACGCGCTGCAGTGGAAATGTGTTCGCGGGGTGACCTTCCAGCCCATTCAGGATGCCGGGCGGAATGAAAATTTCGATGCCCGCCGGGACCGGGTGGTGCTTTCCGATATCCGCCGCAAGATCATTGAGGCGGGAACGGCGTTTGGCGAGGGTGACATCATTCCGCTGCCGTGCAATCCGGAATCCATTGCCATTGGCTACGCCCTTCGCAAGGGTTCTCAAATAGCTCCCATCACGTCGTTCTTTCCCAAGGAAATGCTGGTCGAGGCGCTGCCCAACGCCATTACCTTTGAGAAATTTCCCGATCTGCACAAACAGGTGATGGCGTTCTTTTCATTGGCAACCAGTGAATGCCGCCATCCGGAAAAGCTCAATGCACTGCTGTGTTGCCTGCCCGAGATTCCAGTGCCGGAAGGGATGGGTTATGAAAATGTCTTCCGCATCGCCATTGTGGAATTCATGGATGCCCATAATTTCTGCCTGGGCCGGGTGAAACGCTCCTGCATTCATTTTGTGACGTCCAATGGCCAGATCATTCCGTTTGAGACCTACAATCTGTTTTATCGCGATGCTGCGGCCCAGCAACGGATGGCCATTTCCAAGGGCGGGAAAGTGTAGGAGCCACATGCCAATTTTGCTCATGATCATTGGGTTGCTGCTGATTTTATTCGGCGGCGGTTGCACTGTAATCTTCTTTGGCGTGGGTCCAGATAGTGAATTTTTGCTGCTCTGGCTGGCCTTGGGGCTTGCGCCGCTGGTTGGCGGAATTTTGCTGTTCCGCCATGGCTTGAGGCGAGATCGTGAAAGGCGAAAGGCAGTGCAAACCCCGCCTGCAACCGGGGACAAGCCATGACACTTGGTCCCCTCATCGTTCTGCTCTTGGTGGCTTTCGGAATTTGGTATCTGCTGGATTGGCGTGAGAAGGCCCGGTTGGAAAAAGGGTTGCCGCGACTTTCGGCGCTGCGCCTCATATTTGCGTCATTTGCCATTCTCACGGTTCTTTTTTCGGGAGGCTGCGGCGGCATATTCCTCATTGGCTGGATTGCCGATGGAATGCCGACGAATGGGTATGTCGGCTGGGAAATCATCGCCGTATTGTCGCTACCGCCGTTTGCTGTTGGCTTGCTTGTCTGGTGGCTGGCGATGCGGCGCAAGGTCGAAAATAACAAAGCCTAGGGGCGCTACAGCAACGTCAAACCGATATTAGCCAAAACTCTGCGCAGTTCGGCGGCGTTGATTACCTGACGAACGGCCGCAACGTCCGGCCCGGTGGCGCGGTCTTGGTGGAGTGGCGGCACCGTGGCGCGGATTGCGGTGTGGAGCATTTTTGCAACGCGGCCAAGGCTTTTGGGTTTCCGGAGGTCCACAGCCTGGGCGGCAACAAGCGCTTCGACTGCGATGAGCCACTGAAGCAGATCAATTTGAGTGGCGAGCTTGCGGGCGGCCAGCGGGGTTTGCGGGGCGACGTCTTCAACCATTTCGGAGACGGATATTGCATCGAGGCTGGCGGGCTGAGCGTGAAGGCGGATTTCACTGAAAAGGGCCGCGACGGTTTTCTGCAGGGGCAAGAGACCTGCTGATGAGCCGCCTATGGGCGAGAGATATTTCGGCAGGCCGGAAAGATGCGGGTTCATAAGTTTCAAAATGCGCTGGGCGGAAGCCGTGGCGAGGTGAACTTGGGCGATGGCAAGCGTATCGAGTGCTAGCGCCAAAGAAGGCGTGTGGAAGTTTGGGGTTGAGAGCATTTCATTCGTATCGGCCAGCACCGCGGGATTGTCCGCCGCGCCATTCAGTTCAATTTCGGTTTCCCTTTCTGCCGAGGCAAGAGCGTTGCGGGCAGCTCCGAACAGTGGAGCCACCACGCGGAAGCTCAAGGCATCCTGGATTGAGCGCGCTGCACCGCTTGCATGCAAGGATGAGCCTTCAAGTGCGGCGCGAAACCAGGCGGCCGCCTGTTCCTGGCCGACGGCGGGCCGGAGCGCATGAATGCGGGCCTCGAATATAGCGGGGTTCATGCCGTAACCTTCGCCGGAAAGCACCGTGACGGCTTGTGCCAGATCCATTGTGCTCCGCGCCTCTCGAAGGGCACCTGCTGCAAGGGCAATGCTGAAGCTCGAATTATTGGCCAGAGCTAGACCGTCTTTCGGGGCAAGTTCAATGGGAGCAAGGCCGTGGTTGCGAAGGGCCTCTGCCGCAGGGTGGCAAACTCCATTGTCCCAGATCTCGCCCTCGCCAATCAGGCAGGCACCCATCTGGGCGGCCAGCACGAGATCGCTTGTCCCAATCGAACCATAGGTTGGAACCGCTGGGGATAGTCCGCGCTCCGCCATGGCGAGCATGAGATCGAAAGTGGCAAGCGACAAACCCGAAGCGCCACGCGAAGCACCGATGATACGCGAAAGCCATGCGGCGCGGCTTATCCATTCGAGAAGATTAGGGCCGACACCGGCGCTGCGGCCCAGCAGCAGTTGGGCCTGGAAAGCGGGAATTTCCTTGGGTTCGATGCGATGCTGGAGATTGCCGCCAAGGCCGGTGTTGAGTCCATACACTGGTTCGTCGCTCGCGGCATAATGGGCGACGATTTCCCGTGCGCGCACGAGACGTTCGCGGATTGAGGGGGCCACGCTAATTGACACGGGGCCATCGGCGAGTTCCACAAATCGCGCCAATGAAATGTAACTGCCGTCAAGATGAAGATTCCGCATCAGTAGAACCTCAGCCGCTGTCCCACTCCGAGCTTCTTCGCTTTTTCCAACATCGCATAACCAAGTGCTATGTCGGAAAGGGACAGGCCGCGATGCCAGAAGAGAATTGTTTCATTGTCACGCTGCCGTCCAGCTTTGGCTCCAGCAACGATCTGGCCGAGTTCGGCATGGAGCGTGGCGTCGCTGAGTTTGCCCGCCTCGACATGGGCGCGCAGGGAGCCGAACTTTCCGGTCTTGCACTGGCCCCAGTCATCAACCACGATTTTGTCCATGATGTCGGTGAGGTTCAGTTCGACGGCACTCATGGTTCCGTAGGGAATGACGAGTGCGCCCTTCTTGATCCACTCCGTTTTCAGCATAGGTGTGGGAGCCGAAAGGCGCGACGCCTCCACCAAAATATCGGCACCTTCAACGCAGGACTGCCAGTCTGGTGTGGCAACGACCTTCTTGCCGAGATCATTGGAGAGGCGGGCGGCAAAACTGTCACGGCTTTCCACCCTTCTGGAATGAACGCGGATCTC
>JAHFPK010000160.1:4375-6675 GCA_023266715.1 Hyphomicrobiales bacterium
CTTGTGGTGCTGACGGCACTGGAAACCGTTCTCGGTTTTGACAACCTGCTTTATATCTCTATTGAAGCCAAGCGCGTGTCTCCGGACAGGCAAAAATACGTGCGGCGGTTGGGCACGATCCTTGCCATTGGCCTTCGCATCATGTTGCTGTTTGTTGTCTTGCAACTCATTTCACTTTTCCAGAATTCGTTTTTCGGATTCCAGACTTCTTTCGTCGAAGGTTCGCTCAATGGCCACAGTCTGATTGTCATGGCGGGTGGGGCGTTCCTCATCCACACGGCGCTCAAGGAAATATCCCATATGCTGGTGGTTACGGACCTTGAGCATGAAGTGGGCGAGGGGCCAAAGCACCGAAGCGTTCAGTCGGCCCTGTTCTGGATTCTGGTGATGAACATCGTGTTTTCGTTTGATACGGTGCTTTCGGCAGTGGCTCTCACCAAGAATTTTATCATCATGACGACGGCAATCGTCTTGTCGGGCGTACTGATGGTAGCGCTTGCCGAGCATGTAGCAAATTTCCTGCAACGCAACCGTATGTACGAGGTGTTGGGCCTTTTCGTTCTGCTGCTGGTGGGTGTGATGCTGTTGGCAGAAGGCGGACACATCGCGCATCTGGCCTTCTTCGGCTATCCCGTTGAGCCGATGGCGAAGAGCACATTCTACTTTGTGGTTGCCGCGCTGGTCATCGTCGATATCATTCAAGGGCGCTACCAGAAGAAGATATTGCTTGAGGAAAAGCCGCCTGCGCCAAGTCCGTGAAGCGCATTGCCCTTTGGCAGAGCGTCGGCTAAACCCCGCGGCATTCATTCATTTCAGTTTAGGCTAAACACCCCATGGCGCGTCAATTCATCTACCATATGCAGGGCCTTTCAAAGTCCTTTGCAGGCGGCAAAAAAGTTCTCGATAACATTCACCTGTCGTTTTACCCCGAAGCAAAAATCGGTGTTCTGGGGCCGAACGGCTCGGGTAAATCCACGCTGCTCAAAATCATGGCGGGTCTCGACAAGGAATATAATGGCGAGGCATGGGTGGCGGAAGGGGCAACTGTTGGCTATTTGGAGCAGGAGCCGCAGCTTGACTCCACCAAGGATGTAATGGGCAATGTAATGGAAGGGGTGGCGGGGAAGAAGGCCATTCTGGACGAATACAATGCGCTCATGGCCGATTACAATGACGAGAATGCCGAGAAGGCGGGCAAGCTCCAGGACAAGATTGATGCCATGAACCTGTGGGATCTGGAAGCGCAGGTCGAACAGGCGATGGATGCGCTACGTTGCCCGCCGGGTGATTCCGGAGTCGAGAATCTTTCAGGCGGCGAGAAACGGCGGGTGGCGTTGACGCGCCTGCTGCTGTCGAAGCCTGATCTCATTCTGCTTGATGAGCCCACCAACCATCTTGACGCGGAAAGCGTCAACTGGCTTGAGCATCATCTGGTTGATTATCCCGGCGCTATCCTGATTGTGACCCACGACCGCTATTTTCTCGACAACGTCACGGGGTGGATTCTGGAGCTCGACCGGGGCAGGGGCATTCCCTATGAGGGCAACTACTCCGCCTATCTCGGGCAGAAGGCAAAGCGCTTTGCACTGGAAAAGAGCGAGGATGCAGCGCGGCAGAAGGTTATGGAGCGCGAACAGGCATGGATTGCCTCAAGTCCCAAGGCACGGCAGGCCAAATCCAAAGCCCGCTTCAAGGCCTATGACGAATTGCTCAAGATCAATGATGCGCGGATGAAATCCACCTCTGCGCAAATCATTATTCCGCCGGGCGAACGGCTGGGCGACACGGTGATCGAGGTTGAGGGCCTGAACAAGGCCTATGGCGACCGGCTGCTCATTGAAAATCTTTCCTTCAAGCTGCCGCCCGGCGGCATTGTCGGCATTATCGGCCCCAATGGCGCCGGCAAGACCACCCTGTTCCGCATGATCACCGGGCAGGAGAAGCCGGATTCGGGACAGATCAACATCGGTGAAAGCGTTCTGATGGGCTATGTCGATCAAAGCCGCGATGCGCTTGATGCGAAGAAAACTGTGTGGGAAGAAATTTCCGGCGGCAATGATGTGCTCTATCTCGGTAAACGCGAGATGAATAGTCGCGCCTATACGGGGACGTTTAACTTCAAGGGTGGCGACCAGCAGCAGAAGGTCGGCACATTATCGGGTGGACAGCGCAACCGCGTGCATCTGGCAAAGATGCTGAAATCCGGCGCTAACGTGTTGCTCCTCGATGAACCGACGAATGATCTTGATACGGAAACGCTGGCGGCCCTTGAAGAGGCCCTGGAAGATTTCGCCGGTTGC
>JAHFPK010000161.1 GCA_023266715.1 Hyphomicrobiales bacterium
TCTATCGCGGCACGGCAAAACGAAAACGCCGTGAGCGGGCCATTGAGGCCTTGCATCTCGTTGGATTGAAAGGCCGCGAGCATCACACGCCATCGGAGCTTTCCGGTGGGCAGCAGCAACGGGTGGCCATCGCTCGGGCTATTGTGACCAATCCCCTTGTTCTTCTGGCCGATGAGCCCACGGGAAATCTGGATTCGGCACGGGCGCGCGAAATCATGGAGCTTCTTACCGGGTTGAACACGACGCGGGGGCTCACCGTGATCATGGTGACCCATGAACCCCACATGGCGGAATTTGCCAACCGCACCCTCCATTTTGTGGATGGCCGGATCGAGTTCGAAACGCTGCGGGATGCGGCCTGATGCTGTGGGAAGCCATAAAACTTGCCAATCAGTCGGTGCGCCGCAATGTGCTGCGCTCGATACTCACCCTTCTTGGCATCGTTATCGGCGTATGTGCGGTGATCGCCATGGTCACCATCGGCAACGGCACTACGCAGAAGGTGACGGAGGACCTGTCAAAACTCGGCAGCAACATGCTTGTTGCGCGACCGGGGCGGGAAACATTTGGCCCCGGCGGCGGCGGCGGAGAAGTCCGCAGTTTCACCGAGCGCAATGTCGCAACACTGCGCAGTGAGCTTGCCGATGTCCGCGGTATTGCACCTGCATCGGTGCGGTCGGTAAAAGCTGTCTATGGCGCGGAGAATTACGATACCAGCGTGACCGGCACGGAATCGGATTTCTTTGTTGTGCAGGATTGGACCTTTGAAAGCGGAAGGCCTTTCTCGGACGGCGACATTCGCTCGGCCAGTCCCGTGTGTGTCATTGGGCAAACCGTCAAGACGGTATTGTTCGGCCAGGCCGATCCGCTGGGACTGCGCCTGCGTATTGGCAATCTGTCCTGCGAAGTCATTGGCGTTCTCAGGGGAAAGGGACAATCGGCCTTCGGCACGGACCAGGACAACACGGTGGTTATGCCGCTTCGCACCTTTCAGCGCCGCATATCCGGGAGCCAGCGTATTTCGACGATTTACATAGCGGTGGCCTCGGCTGATTCCATCGGTACCGTGCAAGCCGCCGCGGAGGACATCCTGCGGGAACAGCGTCGGATTCCGCCGGGTGAAGAGAATGATTTTTCGGTGCGCGACATGACGCAAATGGTCAGTACTTTGACTTCGACCACAACGGTAATGACGGGCCTCCTGAGTGCCATTGCGGCCGTGAGCCTGCTGGTAGGCGGCATCGGCATCATGAATATCATGCTGGTGTCGGTGACGGAGCGCACCCGCGAGATTGGCATAAGGCTGGCCATTGGTGCCTTGGAGAACCAGGTACTGACCCAGTTTCTGGTCGAGGCCATTGTGCTTGCCGTCTTTGGCGGCATTGTGGGAATAGTGCTGGGCCTCGGGCTTGCGGGATGGGCGGCCTATGCCATGAGCATTCCCTTCACGATCAATCCCAACGTTGTGGTTCTGGCCTTTATGTTCTCGGGGCTGATCGGCGTGGTTTTCGGCTATTTCCCGGCCCGGCGCGCGGCACGCCTCGACCCCATCGAAGCGCTGCGCCGCGAGTGAGCCGAATCAGTTGAGTTGCGAGAGCAGTTCCATGGTCGGATAAGAGTCTGCCGGCAGTCCGAGTTGGAGTTGCACTTCCTTCACCGCGGCACGGGTTCCTTTGCCAATTTTTCCATCAAGCTTGCCGATGTCATAGCCCTTGGCACTCAGTATCTTTTGCAAAGAAACGACCTGCTGATAGGTAAGAGGTGTAACGTCGCCATTGCCAGGGCTCACTTTTGGCGCGCCCGCTATGCGGGTTGCGAGATAGGACGCCGTGGTGGAATAGACGAGAGACTCATTCCACTTGAGATAGGCCGTGGTGAAATTTTCATAGACGAGAAAAGCCGGACCATCCTTGCCCATCGGCAGAAGCAATGTGGCGGGAAAGGCATCGGCCTTGAGGGGTTTTCCACCTGCTGACTTCACACCCCATTTCACCCATTGCGATCTCGGATGTTGAATGGCGATGTCAGCCTGATCCCAAGGCAGGTCACGAGGCACGCGCACTTCCTGCATCCAGGGCTGCCCGGGTTGCCAGCCATGCTTGCGCAGAAGATTGGCGGATGACGCCAGGACATCGGGAATGCTGCCACGCAGATCGCGCCGGCCATCGCCGTCAAAATCAACGGCACTTTCATTATAGTCGTAGGGCAGGAATTGGGTTTGACCAATTTCACCGGCCCAGGCACCGCGCATTTCATCGGGGTGCAAATCGCCGCGCTGGATGAGTTCAAGAGCCGCCATCAATTGCGGGCGGAATTTTTCCGGACGCCGGCAATCCCAAGCCAGGGTGGCAAGGGATTGCACGGTTGGCAAATTGCCCGTGTTGGCGCCGAAATCAGTTTCCAAAGCCCAGAAAGCAACGATCACCGGGGCTGGAACGCCAAACTCCTTCTCAACCCGGGCAAAAGTGGCCTTGTGTTTTTGGATCAGCTCTGCCCCGTGCTTGATGCGGTAATCGGTGATCATGCGGGCCTGAAACTCAAGAAAGCTTTGGGAGAAGACATTCTGGGCGTGATCTCTCTTGATGATGCCGGCATCATAGGTGGTGGCGTCGAGAACGGCGAGCGCCTGGCGGCCTATGCCCTGGGCGGCAGCCTCCTTGTGAAAGGCCTTGATGAAAGCAGGGAAGCCAGTGCCATTGTTTCCGCAGGTCGCGGCTTGGGCCTGATTTCCTGCCATGAGGGCAAGCGCACTGACACATAACATGGCGGTCAAAAACTTAGACTTCAGCATTCCATAACTCCCTGATCTCCAATTTGGTTATTCATCGCTTGAGTCAAAATCAAGGCCCTGTTTGATGGCGGCAATGCCGCTTTCAACAGTATTACTGTAACGCACATCATAATGAAGAAAATCGGTTGCCGTGCACAAACCCAGAATCGCGAGGGGTCGTACAGACGTACAACCCCTCGCTCAGGCTAAAGGGTCATAATCCTAAACCCACACTCAGTCACGAAAATCTGAACCGGGGGCGATACCAGACTCTCGCAAGCGTGGATTTCAGGATCACCGATCCTAGCCCTAGCCCTCATTCCCGTTTAATATAGTCCAATCCAACCTCAATTGAATGGCTCTCAACCGTCTTTTTTCGCTTGCAGCTATGCAAGTTACAGGCCGTCCAACGACGCAGATGGCCAGTGTTACAGCCTATTTAGGCTTTTTGAGGTTCTTTTGGAGCACCACGGCGCGGGGATCGGCCAGACCAGCAGGACTTGCCGCCAGAACCGCGCTGGAGCGCAGGATTATGCCATCATCAAGAACCTTGAGGTGATTGGCGGCAAGGGTTGAACCGGTGGTTGTGATGTCAACAATGACCTCTGCCGTTCCGGCGACCGGGGCGCCCTCGGTTGCGCCCAGGCTTTCCACGATGCGGTAGCCCGTCACACCCCTTTCGGCAAAGAACCTGCGGGTGAGATTGAGATATTTGGTGGCCACACGGAGCCTGCGGCCATGGCGGGCATAGAAGCTTTCGGACACTTCATCGAGGTCGGCCATGGAGGCCACATCCAACCAGCATTCGGGCACGGCCACGACAACATTGGCAAAGCCGAAATCGAGCGGGGCTAAGACGGATACAAGATTTTCCTGGGGGGCGGATTTCTCCCACAGGAGGTCTGCACCGGTGATGCCGAAATCAATCTTCCCCTCGCGCAGGTTCTGGGCAATTTCCGCCGCCGAGAGGAAAGCGACTTCAATATCTTCGATGCCTTTCAACAAGCCGCGATAGCCTCGGTCAGTGCTTGGACGCTCAATGCGGAGACCTGCGGCTTCGAGCGTTTCAGCCGTCTGTTCCATCAGGCGGCCCTTGGAGGGAATGGCAAGAGTGAGCGTCTTCATGCCAGCACCGCCTTCAGGCGTTCCGTGTGAATGGCGCAGCCCACGGCTGACACGGGCGCGGGCGAGCCCATGTCGGAGAGGAGATTGTCATAGCGGCCGCCGCCGGCCACGCTTACGAAGCCTTCGGATGTTTCAACTTCAATCTGGAATACGAAGCCGGTGTAATATTCGAGCTCGCGGCCAAAGGTGGCCTTGAATTCGAAACGTTTGGGATTGAGGCCAAGCTCTTCCATTTCCGCGAGGCGCTTTTGGAAATGTTTCCGCGCTTCGTTGAAGTTGCGGCCTGAATCCATCCGGTTCAATTGACCTTCCAGATTATCAGCGCGCTCGACAATATCGAGATAACCCGTAATGGCATCGGCTTTCCTTTGATCAAGGGCTGCCTCAGACCGGTCTGCTGCTTTGTCAGCAAGGCGTGCGGCAATTTCCTCCAGTGACCTGCCACCAACAAGCGGCAGGTTTCTTTGTTCCATTTCCAAAGCCACAAGCTCAATTGCGGCTTTGCTCGCCAACTTATCAATATGTCCGGAAATGCTGGTACGTCTGGCGTTCCGGCTGGAGGTGAAACTTTCCAGCACTTCGCGAAAGGCATGGGGCCGCCAGAAGTGATGTTTCAGGCGGTTGCGCCAGCGCACGGGCATATGTGTATCTTCAATAAGCGCGGAGAAGAGGCCGAGATCACCGAGGGTCACGCGGAATTTCGTGAGGCCCGTTGCCTCAAGCGCACTGATCGTCAATTTCAGAACGCGGGCTTCTGCCGCCGCCGCATCGGGTGCGGCAAACCACTCAAGGCCCGCCTGCATGAATTCCTGCGGGCTCAAATGCTCATTGGGAAAACGGAAGGCGGGGCCCAGATAGCAATAGCGGGCCTCGGCATCGGGCATTTCCGCATGGCTCAAGTGATAGCGGCAGGCAGGTACCGTAAGATCGGGGCGGAGGCACATTTCAGCGCCGGAGGGATCGGTGAACACGAAGGTCCGGGCGCGGATATCTTCGCCGGACCGTTCAAGAAAAATATCGGCGGGCTGGATGATGTCGGGGGCGATGTAATCAAATCCGGCGCGCTCAAACACTGCCATAATGGCGGCATTCTGGCGTTCTAGCGCCTCGCGCTCCGCTTTGGATTTACCGGCCATTATCCCCCTCCCCCTTGTGGGGAGGGGTTAGGGGTGGGGGTCGCTCCGACACCACCAGACCCCCACCCGAAATTCGCGAAGGGCGAATTTCGACCTTCCCACAAGGGGGAGGTGGAAAGAGGAGGAAAAAGGATAAGCGCCACTATTTTTGCTCCAGCATTTTCTTCACCGCTGAGACCAGATCAGTTTCAGGAACTGAAACCTGGGCCAAGCGCTGGCTGGCATATTCTTCGCGGGATTCAACACCGGCGGCGAGCTTGGCGCCAAGCGCCAAATCTTTCAGCGTCACCTCGCCCTTGGCTTTTTCATCGCCGCCTTGAATGACCACGAGCGGACTGCCGCGCTTGTCGGCATATTTCATCTGGGCCTTCATGCCCGATGTGCCCACATACATTTCAGCGCGAATGCCGCTGCCACGGAGTTGCTGCACCATCTTGTGGTAATCGCCCTGACGTTCCTTATCCATGACGAGAACGATGACGGGTGCAATTGTTTCAGTATCTTGCGTTTTGCCTAAAAGTTTCAACGCGGAATAGAGCCGCGACACACCCATAGAGAAACCAGTTGCCGGAACAGATTGCCCCGTGAAGCGAGCCACGAGATCATCATAACGGCCACCGCCACCGACAGAGCCGAAGCGGACGGGCTTTCCATCCTCATCTTTCGTTTCCATGAGGAGTTCGCATTCGAACACTGCACCAGTGTAGTATTCGAGGCCGCGCACTACGGACGGGTCGATGCGAATTCTACCATCGTTGTAACCTGATGCTGATATTAGATTCCAAATGTGTCGCAGTTCCGCCATGCCCTCAAGACCAGTTGGGCTCTTAGAAGCGAGGCTAGCAATACCCCCAAAGATTCCTTCTGCGCGGTAATTTTCGTAGTTCCGACGGTCTTGACCCGTGGCGCCGTGTTTTGGGCCAGGGGTTCTTGCGTCTACAAGAGCACTCTCGGCTGCTGGCGCTATGACAAAGAACGCAGTGAGTGCATCAATCTGTTTGTGATCGAGTTTTGCGCCGGGTGTAAAATCACCAGACTCGTCTTTCCTCCCATTACCCAGCAGTAGTTTAACGCCTTCAAGCCCAAACTTGTCGAACTTGTCTATTGCTCTCAGTGCAGCCAGACGACGGCCAAGATTTTCACGACTGCCTAATCCGACCGAATCAAAAATGCCATCCATCACTTTTCGACTATAGACACGAACACAATAATCACCTTGTTTTATGCCTAGTGCCTCCATCGTATCCGCTGCCATCATACAGACTTCGGCGTCGGCGGCGGGGGATGCGCTGCCTACCGTATCGGCATCGAACTGCATGAACTGGCGGTAGCGGCCGGGGCCGGGCTTTTCGTTGCGGAAGACCCAGCCCTGGCGGTAGCTGCGGAATGGTGTCGGCAGGAATTGCTGGTTCTCGGCCACATAGCGCGCAAGCGGCGCTGTCAAATCATAGCGCAGGCTCAGCCACTGTTCGTCATCGTCCTGAAACGAAAACACACCCTCGTTGGGCCTATCCTGATCCGGCAGGAACTTGCCCAAAGCCTCGGTATATTCAATGAAGGGCTGTTCTACGGGCTCAAAGCCGTAATTTTCATAGACGCCC
>JAHFPK010000162.1 GCA_023266715.1 Hyphomicrobiales bacterium
ATTACGCCGGCGTTGCAAGAGGCCTGAAGCAGATGGGCTATCGCGGCCCCGTCTGCATGGAAGCTTTCGCCTCCGGTGATGCGGACAAGGCCGTTGAGGGCTTCCGCACAGTATTTACGGTTTAATGAGGAGTGCCCTGCAATGAATCCAAACATCGGTCGCCCGACAGTCGCCGATATCCGCGCCATGAAAGCGCGCGGGCAAAAAATTTCCATGCTTTATGTCACGAGGGCCGAGGAAGCGGCGGCGGCTAATGCTGCGGGCATCCACATGCTGTCGATTGAAGGCCGTTTTTTCACGGCGGAAATGCGCGAAGCCGCAGGCCGCTGTTTCGTGCAGGTGGGCCTGCCCTATGGACCATTCGGCAACCTGGTTACGGTGGAAGACTACCTGCGCGCCGCTTTCCGCTTCATGAAGCTGGGTGGCGACTGCTTCTATTGCGCGGCCTCGCTCTACATCCAGAAGGCGTTGTGTGACAACGCCGTGCCGGTCGTGGCGCACGTGGGCCTCATTCCCTCACAATGCACTTGGACCGGCGGTTTCAAGGCCGTGGGCAAGACGGCGGAAAGCGCGCGCTCCGTGTGGAACCATGTGAAGCGGCTGGAAGCCATTGGTTGCTTTGGCGCAGAACTTGAAGTCGTGCCGGACCGTGTGGCCGCCGAAATCTCCAGCCGCACCAGCATGATCATGCTCGGCATGGGCGCTGGGCCAGGCGCTGACGCGCAATACTTGTTTACGGAAGATGTGCTGGGCCATACGGCGGGCCACAAACCACGCCATGCCAAGACCTATCGCAATTTTGCCGCCGAATTCGAGCGCCTGCAGAACGAGCGCATCGCCGCCTTCAAGGAATTCATCGCCGATGTGAACTCGGGGACCTATCCGGCGCAGGAACATGTGGTGCCGATCAACGACGAAGAGTTCGAACGCTTCAAGGCGTCTATTTCTGCTTAACCCCGTATTTTGCTGCAAACAAGATGAACCGTTACATATTCACAATCCAATGCACCTCCCGCCGCGGTTTGGTTGCAGCTATTGCGGGATATTGCGCTGAAAATGGCGCCAATTATCACAAACAGTCTTTTGGATATGGAGTGTAGACTTTCATGTCCCCGCCCAGAGATCTGGCCGAGTTGAAGGGAATGATTGCGAAACGGCAGATTCAAGTGCCTCTGAAACTGCAGCGTGTCCTGGAGTATGTGCTTGAGAACCCTAATGACGTGGCCTTCTCCAATACGCGGAACCTTGCAAGGAACTGTGATGTTTCAAATTCCACAGTCGTGCGAACGGCCAAAGCGCTGGGCTTTGTTGATTTCAAGGGATTCCGGGAACTATTCAGACGCGAACTGAGGCAGCGGAGGGGACTCTTGAGGTGAATGAGCCTATTGAATCAGAACTGGAGTTGTCAGTTGATTGTTGCCTACTCAATGTCAGCCAACGCTGTGATTGCGGACGAATTTCTAAAGCTAACAATCAGACGCATTGGGTCACAAGGCGCCGTTGTTGGCTTCAAGAGTGAACCGAAGTCTGATTTGTCGCCTGTTGCTTCAACCACGTTATAAAAACCTTTAGCTGTGGACTGAGCACACCGGGGCGGGGTTGGATGTAGTATGTCCCAAAAGCCTCATCCGAAAACAACTCAACGAGCTGTCCGGATTGGAGTTCCTTCTCAACGAAGGGACGTGCGGTGTAGGTGATACCGTCTCCGCGGCGCACCGCCTCCATGATCAGATTGCCCGGCATATGAGTGATAACGAGTGGATGTGTCACTGTGACACCGTGCCGTTCCATCCAGCGCGCAACTTCGTTGGTGCCAAGTTCTTGCAACCACGGCATATCGACAAGCATTGTCGGGTCGGTGAACTCTTGCCCGCCAATTAGCCCAGGCGTTCCGACGACAACCATATCGGCGATCAGAACCGGGTCTACTCCCGTGTCTGATCCACGACCTTCCCGGTAACGGATCGCCAGATCGATACCACCCGGCCTCAGCTCCACAATTTCCGATGTTGGGTTTAGCAACAGTCTAATCCCCGGATGCTGCTGCTGGAAATCCACGATCCTCGACATCAGCCACATCACCGCAAAAGCAGGCGAAGTGGTGATTTGCACTGGCCGAATGGCATCAGATCCAGTCACCGCGTCAATGCCTCTGCGAATGATGGCAAAACCAGCCGTCAACTCCTTGGCGAGTACCGTTCCTTCTTCGGTAAGGGCTATTTTGCGCCCATTCCGGACAACAAGGGTCACGCCCAGCTGTTTCTCTAACGCTTTAATTTGTTGACTTACTGCCGCATGGGTAACGTTCAGCGCGGTGCCGGCCCGTGAATAGCTCCCTAGTTCCGCCACGGCGGAGAACGCCTTGAGGCTATTGAGCGAAGGAAAATCGGACCAGTCCATTTGTTAGTTTTTCTTGCATATGCGAAAATTATTTAAGTCGCATTCAACCGGCATTTGATCAACAATGTCAACGCTAAGACAATGTCGGCCCAGTCCGTGCGTGTCAATTCATATAACAATTTCAACGATTATGCCGGATACGGAAATTGGTCATCGTGTAAACGTTGGTATTGTTGGGAGCCAATGCACATGAATGAAAAAAGTGTAAGCCATGAAGGCGGCTGTCTGTGCGGAGCGGTCCGTTACATGGTGCAGGGCTCACCTGAGTCATCGAACCATTGCCATTGCCGCTCCTGTCAAAGAGCAGTGGGAGCGGGATTTGCAACATGGTGTGCCGCGAAAAGTGAAAACTTCAAGGTCACCAAAGGGGAGATCAAGGTCTGTGAAACCTCGCCAGGCATTGAACGCGGGTTTTGCGGCAACTGCGGCACCTCATTGACTTACGTCGCAAAGGGAAATTGGTCCGGGCAGGACTGGACAGGAAAGGTCTGGTTTTTGGCCCCGACACTCGATGACCCCTCAATCGTCTCGCCTACTGGTCATTATTATATTTCGCACCAGCAACCCTGGGTGAAGCTCAACGATGGATTGCCGACATTTGAAAAATTTTGAATTTGCAAGCCACCTGTTCATGAAAGGAAAGGCCATGACAACAGCTTACACATATGCCTGTAAGGATTATCCGGGAATGGAAGCATGTCCGGGCCAATTCACCGCTGAAACAGAAGCAGAGGTCATAAAGCTCGTGGAACTCCATGCCTCGGTTGCTCACAGTGAAGACCCCGCTGCATGGAGCGACAACGACAGAACTTTTCTCAAGACGCTCGTTAAGTTTGAATAGGCTGCTACGGCTTTATGGCCAGAAGCGAAATGCTCTTCACGCCGAATTTCCTGCTGGCTCCGCGGGCGTTATCGGAGATAAACTGATACGCGGGATTGTCTTCGGTTTTGATCATCCTGAGGCCTGAGGCTTCGATCTGCCCGCGATAATTGTCCTGCTGTGCGGCACCTCCAATGCAGGCTGCCCAAAGCGTTGAATTGCACACGATGGTCTCGGGCAGTTGCACCTCGGTCACGATGTCGGAAAGCACCAGCCGCCCGCCCGGCTTCAGCAGGCGCGCTGCTTCATCGAAGACTTTCCGCTTGTCGGTCGCAAGGTTGATCACTCCATTGCTGATCACGACATCCGCCAATGCGTCGGGAAGAGGGACCGCTTCGATATATCCCTTGAGGTATGTGACATTCCGGAAGCCGTCCCGGTCGCGCAGCCGCTCGGCCTTCGCGCGCTGTTCATCGGTCATGTCGATGCCGATCACCTTTCCTTGCGCACCCACCTTCAATGCAGCGACGAAAGTGTCCATCCCCGAGCCGCTTCCGAGATCGACGACAGTCTCGCCTGCCTTCAGATCGGCAAGATGGAAGTAGAATCCGACACCGGCGAATGACTCGATGGCCTCGGCCGGAATCTGATCGAGATCGGCTGGGGCATAGCCCAGGCGCTCGGCAAGCTTGCGCCCCATCTCGAAGTGGAACTCGCCATTGGGCTCTTCGGCAACACTGCGGTACATCGCCTTGACCTTGGCTTCGAGTTCTTTCGGATCGAATTTAGCGAGAGTTGTCATGGTCATGTCTCCCTTGAATGGGATGGATGCTCATCGTATCTCTCATAGCGGACTTGCACAAGATATCGATCTGAGCATTAATTTCACGACTTCCCCATTCCGGCTCCATATCGTCACCGCCGATGCCAGCGGTTCGTGATAACATGGCCCTCCTTGAGTCCTAACGAGGATTCAACTAAATTGCTGCCATGGCCTTGGAAAAAATACGTCGAATTGTATTCATTGTTGCAGCAGTTGTTTTGTTTTTTGCGACGGTGCTGCCGAATATAAGCGTTAACGCCGGCATGGCAGATGTGGGCCCCGGCATAACGGCCGTTTCTAACAGCATGACGTGCGCCGACTGCGCCATGGACACAATGAAGTTCGGTTCCGCGAGTTGCGCGCAAGGCTCATGCATTGGTCTTGCCGTGATTGCCGAGACTGACGTGAACTTGGGCTCAAGCAAGCAAATATTCTTCCAGTTGGCTACCATTCGCCCGGATGAACTCTCTTTCGCTCCACCTGCGCCGCCAATTTAACCACTCTCCATTCAATTTGTTCTGACAGCACCCACTTTCTGAAAACCCATTTTCAGTCGGGGGCTCACAAACATTTATGGAGATGAATATGAAAAGCAAAATTCTGAGCCCCGAAACGGGCGGATTGAACACATGGGGCTTGGTTGCCCGCTTGCTCAATACCGCAATCAGGCGGCCGATCTTTGTGGTTGCCGCCGTCGCCATGGCCACAGGGCTTGGCCTCTATCTGAACTGGCTCACGATTGCTGCGCTGGGACTTGCGCCGCTTATTCTTACGTTGGCTCCGTGTGCATTGATGTGCGCGCTTGGGCTTTGTGGGATGTCTGCAAGCAAAAACAAGTCAGATAGCAAACCACCAATTGAGGATGACCAGCCATGAGCCGTCAACTGCCGTTCAGCGCAATACGCTACAATCGCCGTGCACTTATCCTGGCTTCTGTCTCTTTGTTTGCGTCGCCAAAATTTGTGATAGCTGCGGCCCAACCTGGAACTGAGGAAAAATTCAACTATCTCAGCAAAAACGGCAATTCAAGCTGTTCAACCCAGTTCCGCGATTCCATTTTAACAATGTCACCACCGACGAGGATTCAGGGCTCCTGCTGCGGCCCCATGGCCCTGCACCGATACAAGGAACAAGTCGAAGGCCTCAAGGAATATGCAAGGTTTCCTGAAATCCCGCCTGATCCCTACGATATTGATCCCGGCTTCGCAGTAAAAATGCTGAAACAGTACAAGGTTGAACTTAATCGCGTGAACCTCGCTAAATACAACACCGCCATGGAACTGTCAGGGGAAGGTGGGCCTTGCTGCTGCAAGTGCTGGCGCTGGGAGGTTCTCGGCGGCATGGGAAAAGTTCTCATCCGCGACCGGCAAATCGACAGTAAAACCCTTGCCAGGATTTGGGACCTGACAAACGGTTGTGGCGGCGACGAACATGTGCACTGAAACCAATCGTTCAAACACACAGGATAAAATGATGAAGAAATCTATTAAACTTGCTTTTGCATGCTCCTTATTCGCGCTAGCCGCGCTCTCGCCTGTATCAGCGGAAACGCTCAATGAACTTGCGGGCCGGACGCATTATCATGGTATCGCCTTTGCCCGCTCGGGCTCCGCTATATTGTTGCTTGCTTCACACCACGGTCTATTTGCGGTTGATAAGAATGGCGATGCCACTCAGGTTTCACCTGTTCACGACTACATGGGATTTTCACCAAATCCTGCTGACCCGCTGAGCTATTATGCAAGCGGGCATCCCTCAGAAGGCGGCAATTCTGGCTTTCTCAAATCAACCGATGGCGGAGCAACATGGAAACAAATTTCACCAGGTGTCGATGGGCCGGTTGATTTCCACCAGATGGACGTGAGCCCCATCGATCCGCAGACGATCTATGGCAGCTATGGCCGCCTGCAAGTCAGCCATGACGGGGGACAAACATGGGCGGTTACCGGTGCGCCACCGGAAAAACTTGTTGCCATCGCGGCTTCGGGCACCAGGGCTGAGCAACTCTATGCGGCCACTCAAAACGGACTTCATGTCAGCATGGATGCAGGTGCAACCTGGCAATTGCTGGGCTTTGACGGCAAGGTGGTGAGTGCGGTCAAAACCGGACCTGACAATGTCCTTCTGGCTTTTGTTCTCGGACAAGGTCTCATGAAGGCCCAAGAGGACAAGCCTGAGGAATGGACTGTTTTGTCAAATGGTTTTGGCGATGCCATTCCGCTCCATATCGCCATTGATCCACTCGATGGCAATCATCTCGCACTAACTACCCAAAACAATGATGTGCTCGAAAGCCGTGACGGCGGTTCCACTTGGGCACCGTTTGGCAAAGTACAGTGAACAAACTCACCTACACGGCCGTGGCTCTTGCAACTGCGGCCGTGGTCGGTGGGTTGATGTTTGCAACCGGTTCGCTTAATCCGTTCGGCCTAAACGAAAGCAAGCGGGAGCAGATTGCTCAAGGTCAGGTGCTGTTCGGTGTGCGTTGCGCCAGTTGCCATGGCAAGAATCTGGAAGGGCAGCCGAATTGGCAAACGCCG
>JAHFPK010000005.1 GCA_023266715.1 Hyphomicrobiales bacterium
GCTTCATGCCGAACTACAAGAACCCACAAATTCTCATCCTGGCGCCGCCTCGCCTCGTCCCAACGAAAGATGAATGGTTCAACGAGTTGTGGGGCCATGCTATTGCCGAGTCGAAATTGTTTGCCAAGCATTACGCCCGCGTTGCCCAAGAGATGAACGTGCATTTCTTTAATGCGGGCTCGGTAGCTGTCGCCGACAAGACCGATGGCGGCCACCTGGATGCGGCGAATACAAAGGCCATTGGTGTTGCATTGGTGCCGGTGGTGAGGAAGATTTTGGAGATATAGCATCAGTTCTTGTCCTTCGAGGCTCGGCTACGCCGAGCACCTCAGGACGAGGGCTACAATTTAACCTCACCCTGAGGTGCCGCCGCAGGCGGCCTCGAAGGGCACTTTGGAGTGTAACATGGCCGACAATAATTTTGACGTTCTCATCATTGGCTCCGGCCCCGGTGGCTATGTCACCGCCATTCGCGCCGCCCAGCTTGGCTTCAAAACCGCGATTGTCGAACGCGAACACCTCGGCGGCATCTGCCTGAACTGGGGCTGCATTCCCACCAAGGCGCTGCTGCGCACCGCTGAAATCTACCACTACATGAAACATGCCAAGGATTATGGTTTGTCCGCAGACAACGTATCCTTCGATCCAGCCGCCGTGGTGCAGCGCTCGCGCGGCGTATCGGGCCGCCTCAATGGCGGCGTGGGCGGTCTTCTCAAGAAGAACAAGGTACAGGTCATCTGGGGTGAAGCAAAAATCACCAAGTCCGGCGAGGTCACCGTAGCAAAATCGGCAAAGCCCGCCATGCAGCCGCAGATCCCCGAACCAAAGGGCGCACTCGGCGCTGGCACCTACACGGCCAAGCACATCATCATCGCCACTGGCGCACGACCGCGCGCGCTGCCGGGCCTCGAAGCCGATGGCAAATTGGTATGGACCTATTTTGAAGCCATGGTGCCACCGAAAATGCCGAAATCATTGCTGGTGGTTGGTTCCGGCGCTATCGGCATCGAATTTGCCTCCTTCTACAATGCCATGGGCGTTGATGTGACCGTGGTTGAAATCATGGATCAGGTCATGCCGGTGGAAGACGCCGAGATTGCCAAAGTTGCCCAGAAGCAACTGGAAAAGCAGGGCCTCAAAATCAAGTTGAGCGCCAAAGTCAGTGCACTGAAGAAATCGGCCAACAGCGTTACCGCTACGATAGAGCAGGGCACCACCAAATCAGAACTCACTGTGGACCGCGTGATCTCCGCCGTGGGCGTGGTCGGCAATATTGAGAACCTCGGCCTCGAAGCCTTGGGCGTAAAAACCGACAAGGGCTGCATTGTCATTGACGGCTTCGGTCGCACCAATGTCGCGGGTGTCTATGCCATTGGCGACGTCGCAGGTCCGCCCATGCTGGCCCACAAGGCCGAACATGAAGGCGTGATCTGCGTCGAGAAGATCAAGGGGCTCGACGCCCATCCCATGAAGAAAGAACATATCCCAGGCTGCACCTATTGCCACCCACAGGTGGCCTCCGTTGGTCTCACCGAAGCCAAGGCCAAGGCCGCTGGTTTCGAACTCAAGGTTGGCCGCTTCCCCTTCCTCGCAAATGGCAAGGCCATCGCCCTTGGCGAAGATCAGGGCCTGGTCAAGACCATATTCGACGCCAAGACCGGGCGGTTGCTGGGTGCCCATATGGTGGGAGCCGAAGTCACCGAACTGATCCAGGGCTTCGTCATCGCCATGGGACTGGAAACCACGGAGGAAGAGCTGATGCATACGGTGTTCCCGCATCCAACCCTTTCTGAAATGATGCACGAAAGCGTGCTGGACTCCCAAGGCCGCGTCATTCACATGTGACCCAAGGGGTTTATGGCTCTTGAACCACAATGCATCGTAGGCCATATCTCTCACCGTCGAGCAAACCAGAGAGGGCTCAAATGGATACAAAAAACATCATCATCGCACTTGTGCTGGGCCTTGTTGCGGGTTGGCTTGCCAGCTTCATTGTCGGCGGATATGGCATTGTTCAATACCTCATCAGTGGCGTCATCGGTTCCTTCGTCGGCTCATTTGCGCTGAACAAGGCGGGAATCAATTTGGGAATCCAGAATGAATATATCCGCGATATTGTAACCGCCACCATTGGTGCCATTATCGTCATGATCATCGCGAAAATATTAACGTAAACGCCAATAGCTGGCAGGAGAATTGAAATGAACAATCTTATGGATCTTGGCGGCGGAGTAGGGATATTCGGAACCTTGCTGATCGGCGCTGTGGCGGGCTGGATTGCTGAGAAGCTGACAGGCAGCAACATGGGCCTCATCATGAATATCATTGTGGGAATCATCGGTTCATTCATCGGTGGGTTCTTGGCCAATGCCGCGCATATCCAGCTTGGCGAAATGTTCCACGGCTGGTTTTGGGGCAACGTACTTGTATCCGTCGTGGGCGCGGTTATTCTGCTTGTGGTGCTTAAAGCGGTGCGGGGCCGATAGGACCCGAGTCGCCTAGTCCGTAACTCAAACAAGAGGGTGCAAAATGGAAGGTTTTGGCTGGATTATGACAATCATCCTGGGTGGCCTTGCCGGATGGATTGCTGAGAAAGTTATGAAGTTTGATACGGGCCTCATCATGAACATCGTCTTGGGCATTGCCGGCGCCGTGGTCGGCAACTATGTGCTGAGCCTCTTGAATATCGGGCTTGGCGGCTTGCTCGGACAATTGATTGTGGCCGTTGCAGGAGCCTGCGTCTTGATCCTGGCCTACCGCGCCTTCCAAGGCCGTTCCGCCTGAACCAATGACAACGGTTCTCGATATCCGGCCCCGCCATCCCGAAAAGGCCCACCGGGCCGAAACACCGCTTCTGCGCAAGCCCGAGTGGATCAGGGTTAAGGCGCCGGGTTCGCCAATCTACGCGGAAACCCAGAAGATCGTCCGTGAGAATGGCCTTGTCACCGTGTGCGAAGAGGCGGGCTGTCCCAATATCGGGGAATGCTGGTCAAAGAAGCACGCAACCTTCATGATCATGGGTGACACCTGCACAAGGGCTTGCGCCTTCTGCAATGTGAAGACAGGCCTGCCTGAAGCCCTCGAGCAAGATGAGCCAGAACGGGTGGCCGATGCCATTGTCCGCATGGGATTGTCCCATGCTGTTATCACGAGTGTGGACCGTGATGATTTGGACGACGGTGGTGCCGCCCATTTTGCCCGCGTTATTCGTGCTGCGCGCGCCGCCACCCCAACAACAACGATTGAAGTTCTGACCCCGGACTTTCTGAAGAAAGATGGCGCCCTTGAGCAAGTTGTCGCGGCCCGCCCCGATGTGTTCAATCACAATCTTGAAACGGTGCCCGCCCTTTATTTGAAGATTCGCCCTGGTGCGCGCTACTTCCATTCCTTGCGTTTGCTTCAACGCGTGAAGGAACTGGACCCCATGATGTTCACCAAATCCGGCATCATGGTAGGTCTTGGCGAAACCCGCGAGCAGGTGATGCAGGTCATGGACGACATGCGTTCCGCCAACATCGACTTCATTACCATTGGCCAATACCTGCAACCCACCCGCAAGCACGCGGCCATTGACCGCTTCGTAACCCCCGATGAATTCAAGGCCTATGAAACCCTGGCCTATGCCAAAGGATTTCTCATGGTTGCTTCGTCGCCCCTTACGCGCTCGTCGCACCATGCCGGCAATGATTTCGCAAGGCTCCGTGCGGCGCGAGCCGAACACTCCGGACACTGACGAATTGCCGAGATTTGCCGTCACCCGCCGCGTTAACTTTACCCCGCAACAGATATTCGCGGTCGTGGCAGATGTGGCGAGTTACAAGGAATTCCTGCCGTTGGTTGAACGCTCGACCGTGCGCAACCGCAGACCTGCGGTTGATGATTACGAGAGCTTCAGCGCCGATCTCGTCATTGGTTACAAGAAGATGGGCATCCACGAGGCCTTTTCCAGCCAGGTGGAAACCAGTTTTGCAAATCTTTCCGTTAATGCGGTCTCGTCCGGCAAGGCGGTCAAAAAACTTGTCTCTTCATGGCAAATAGCAGCCGTTGATGATGGCAAATCCGACATTACGTTCGCCGTCGATTACGAAATGAAAAACCACTTACTACAGATGCTGCTGAGCGGCATATTTGACCATGCGGCGCGGAAAGTGATGAGTGCTTTTGAAGCGCGCGCCGAGAGAATCTACAACACCTGAGCTTCGAGAAGCTCAAGCGCCACTTCAACCGAAGCCAGGCGCACTGCACTTCTTCCAATATCCCCAAATCTCATTTCGCGGTGCTGGGTTGTGCCATTCCTGCGCGCGCAGGCAATATGAACCAACCCCACAGGTTTGGCAGCCGTTCCGCCCCCGGGCCCGGCAACCCCGGTGATTGAAACGGCAAGCGTAGCGGCAGATCCTAGAATGGCACCATGCGCCATGGACAGGGAGCATTCACGGCTGACCGCGCCATATTCGGCGATGAGATCATGAGGAACGCCGAGCATTCTTTTCTTAGCTTCATTTGAGTAGGTAACAAATCCGCAGTCGAAAACATCGGAGGATCCCGCAATCGATGTCAGCAATGCGGCCAGCATTCCGCCCGTACAGCTTTCCGCTACGGAAATTTTTTCTCCTTGCAATCGGCATTGCGCAAGCAGCGCAGCTGTTTTCTGTTCCAGTGTCATGGCAAGCGTATCGTTGCGGTTGCAAAGGCGGCCAAACCTTCGCGCCGGCCAATAGCCCCGAGTTGTTCGGTGGTGGTAGCCTTTATGGCGATACGGTGTTGCGACACGTGGAGCAGGGGAGAAAGCAAGTCCTTCATCGCCGCGATATGGGGTCCCACCCGCGGCGCTTCCGCCAAAATGGTGATATCCACATTTGAAATGATGCCGTTCCGCGCATCTAGGAGATCAATAGCTTTCTGCAAAAAGATTGCTGATGAAACATTCTTCCACTGTGGATCGCTTGGCGGAAAATAAGCGCCGATATCGCCTTCACCGAGCGCACCGAGAATGGCATCGGTCAACGCATGCATGGCCGCATCTGCATCGGAATGGCCTTTGAGCTTTTTGTCATGGGGAATTTTTACACCACACAACACCACGCAATTACCTGCCTCAAACTCGTGAAAATCGATGCCTTGCCCTACGCGGACATCCAGCCGTTCGGAATTTGCCTTTGTTATCAAGAATTGGTCCGCCTCACGAATATCTTCCGCTGTCGTCAGTTTTCGATTTTCCACCCGTCCTGCAATCACCCGGACCTTGATACCAAATTTTTCAGCAACTGCCGCATCGTCGGTAAGGCCTTCTAATTTTTGCTCATAGGCCTTCTCATGGGCCGCCTTAATGGACAGTAGATCAAAGCCCTGGGGCGTTTGCACCGACCACAGCCCCTGCCGGTCGACCGTCCGCTCAACCAGGCCACCGGGAGCAAGTTTCATCGTGTCAGCAACCGGGAGCCCGGGCACAACGCCTTCGGAGCGATCAAGTTCGGCAATGACGTGACTGATCAGTTCTGCCGTGACAAAGGGCCGAGCTGCATCATGAATCAAAACCTTTCGGGTTTCCAGGTTTTCACAGGCCGCAATCCCGATGCGACACGAGTCCTGCCGCGTCGCACCACCAATCACGGGGGAAGCAATTTTCAATCCCTCACTGGCCGCAGCAAACAGGCCTTCATGGCCCGTAGCAATGACCGTCTGCACATGAGAAACCCCTGGGTGGTCAACAAATGCCTTCAACGTCCACCAGATTACCGGCCTGCCGCCGATAAATTGATATTGCTTGGGCAGTTCCCCTCCGGCACGAAAACCCGCCCCTCCCGCGACAATGACAACTGCAACCGACATAATTTTCGTCTAGCAGTCCCTCTACCATGGGGCAATAAATGGTCTTGACGCGGTGCAGCATAACGCTATTCTGCCCATAAAATATGCTGATACAATAAGTGATGAAAAAATGAGCATTCAAATCGGCCCGATCAAAACCCGCAATCGGGTTTTTCTGGCCCCGCTTTCAGGCGTCACCGACGAACCGTTTCGCGCCATTGCCCATGAATATGGGGCAGGGCTCGTTGTCTCTGAGATGGTGGCCAGCGAAGAGCTGGTGCGCGCCCGGCCTGACATGGTGCGCCGCGCCCGTGGCGCCGAAAAGCTGAAGCCATTTGTCATCCAACTTGCGGGCCGCGAAGCGCGCTGGATGATCGAGGGTGCCAAGGTAGCCCAGGATTTGGGCGCCGATATCATCGACATCAACATGGGATGCCCGGCAAGGCAGGTCACCGGCGGCCTTTCCGGTTCGGCCCTCATGCGCGATCTGGACAATGCCCTGACCCTGATCGATGCCGCAGTTGGGGCAGCCAGGGTTCCCGTCACGCTTAAAATGCGTTTGGGATGGGACGCGGGTTCGATCAATGCGCCAGAATTGGCCAGTCGTGCTGAAGCTTCTGGCGTTCAAATGATTACCGTACACGGACGAACCCGGTGTCAGTTCTACGGCGGCAAGGCCGATTGGAGCGCCATTCGCGCCGTCAAGGAGGCCATCAGCATTCCCCTGATTGCCAATGGCGATGGAATTTCGGTTACTGATGCCCGCGCCATGCTGGAGCAATCGCGTGCCGATGCCGTCATGATTGGCCGTGGCGCCTATGGCAGGCCCTGGTGGCCAGGAGTGATTGCCAATCAGCTTGATGCGGGCTCAGGCATCGAAGAACCCTCACTCCACACCGAAATGAATATCGTTGTCGACCATTACCAACAAATGCTTGAGAATTATGGTTCGGATCTTGGCAACCGAACCGCCCGCAAGCACATCGGCTGGACCATTGCCAGGCTCGAAGAGCGCAGATTTCTTTCTCCTCAAAACGCAGCTTTCTGGCGTCAACGCATTTTAACCTCACGCGACAATGTCCACGTGTCTCATTCAATTGCGCAGCTGTATAGATCCCTCGAAACCTGCGAAGCTGAGGCGGCGTGATGGAGTCTGCCACAATAGCCATGACAAAATTGCCGCCATTGCGGGCAATTTTTGACGCCCTTCCAAATCCTATACTGGTCATCGATGAGAATAACGTGATCTGTTTTGCCAACAGCGCAGCGGAAGATTTCTTCCAGGCCTCATCCACGGTTCTGGCCCGCCACAAGCTCGATGAAGCCATGCCATTTTCAAGCCCGGTGCTGGACGTTGTCAAACAGGTCCGGCAATCCGCAGGCATTATGAATGAATATTCCGTAGGTGTGGGTACTCCGCGCATGGGTGGCGAACGCATTGTTGATCTGCAAACTGCGCTGATAAACGATGACCCCCGCTTTGTCGTTCTTACTTTGCTGCGCCGGTCCATGGCGCAGAAATTTGATCTGCAACTCACCCACCGCGGCGCCGCACGCTCCGTGTCCGGCATGGCCGCAATGCTGGCTCATGAAATCAAGAACCCGCTCTCTGGCATCAGGGGCGCCGCACAATTGCTGGAACCCGTACTCGAAAATAATGACCGCGCTTTGGCAAAGTTGATTTGCGAGGAAACCGATCGCATCCGTGATCTTGTCGATCAGATGGAAGTCTTCTCCGATGAAAGGCCCTTGGAAAGACGGCCAGTCAATATTCATGTGGTGCTTGACCGGGTAAAGCAATTAACCGCCGCTGGAATGCCAAATACCATTGCCATTCGCGAAGAATATGATCCTTCTCTGCCATCCGTTCTTGGCAACCAGGATCAACTGGTCCAGGTCTTTCTGAATCTTGCAAAGAATGCGGCTGAATCCATTGCAGCTTCCGGTGCCGTTGGCGAAATTACCTTGACCACGGCATTTCGCCCCGGCGTTAAACTCACCGTGCCCGGCTCGAACGAGAGAGTCTCGTTGCCATTTGAGGTCTGTATTCACGACACTGGTCCCGGCATCAATGAAGACTTGAGACCCCATATTTTCGATGCCTTCGTTACGACAAAACCCCAGGGCAGGGGCCTGGGCCTGGCCCTCGTTGCAAAAATTGTCCGCGATCATGGCGGCGTAGTTGAATGTATATCGCGCGAACGCGGCACGACATTTCGCGTGTTGCTGCCCATGTTGCGTCAACAGAATGAGGATAATAAGTGAGCGCTAAAACAATTCTCCTGGCCGACGACGACAGTGCAATCCGCACAGTTCTGACCCAGGCCCTGAACCGCGCTGGCTACAGCGTTCGCTCAACCGCTACCGCAACCGCCCTCTGGCGTTGGGTTTCCGAAGGGCAAGGTGACGCCGTGCTCACCGACGTCGTGTTGCCCGATGAGAACGCCTTTGATGTGATTCCGCGCATCAAGAAACTGCGTCCAAATTTGCCTGTCATCGTCATGAGCGCGCAAAACACGATCATGACTGCTATCACCGCGGCAGAACGCGGGGCCTATGACTATTTGCCGAAACCATTTGATCTCAATGCGCTTGTGCAAACCGTGGGACGCGCCCTTGAACAATCGTCAAAACCGACCGCTTCACAAGCGCGGGCGCAATCTGCCTCGGAAAATCTGCCTATTGTGGGGCGTTCGCCGGCCATGCAGGATATTTACCGCATCATCGCACGTCTCACGCAGACTGACCTTACCGTGATGATCGTGGGTGAATCCGGTACCGGCAAGGAACTCGTCGCACGCGCCCTCCACGATTATGGCCGACGTCGCAAAGGTGCCTTCGTTGCTGTCAACATGGCAGCAATCCCGCGTGAACTCATTGAATCCGAACTCTTCGGCCACGAGAAGGGAGCCTTTACCGGTGCCACTTCACGCATGGCCGGCCGCTTTGAACAGGCCGAGGGCGGAACGTTATTCCTCGACGAAATCGGTGATATGCCGCTTGAAGCGCAAACACGGTTGCTGCGGGTGTTGCAGCAAAGCGAATATACCTCCGTCGGTGGCGTATCCCCGATCAAAACAAATGTGCGCATCATTGCCGCAACCCACCGGGATTTGCGCCAGCTCATCACCCAAGGACAATTCCGCGAAGACTTGTTCTTTCGTTTGAATGTCGTGCCTCTGCAAATTCCGGCGTTGCGCGAGCGCCTGGAAGACCTGCCCGATCTAACCCGTCATTTTCTTGAGCGTGCCGCCACCGAGGGATTGCCCCGCAAGGAAATCTCGCAAGATGCCGTAGCGGCGCTGCAATCCTATCGCTGGCCTGGAAATGTTCGCGAGCTTGAAAATCTGATCAAGCGCCTGATGGCCATGGAAAGCGACGACACCATAACCGCCGGCTCGGTAACCCGCGAACTCGCAACATCGCCGCCCGTGAAGCAATCAGCCAATCAGACGATTGATTTCGACAAGCCGGCCGAATTCTTCGAAAACTATCTTGCCGAATACTTTGCCTCGTTCGGTTCCAACCTGCCGCCCGCTGGCCTCTATGAACGCATCCTTGCGGAAATAGAGCCACCCTTATTGCGCGCAAGCCTAGCTGCCACCAACGGTAACCAACTTCGCGCCGCAGATTTGCTCGGGATCAATCGCAATACGCTGAGAACCAAACTGCGCAGCCGGAACATAAAGAGCATTCGCGGCCTGCATTAAGCAATACTGTCGCAAATCCGCCACTATTACTGTTGATTTCAGGCAACAGTAGTGGTGAATCAGTGGCCATGACCGAGAAGAGTGAACATCGTATATCCAGCAAACTCCGCCGCCTGACAGGCTGGGCGGGCTTTGGTCTTGTGGTGCTGGGGATTATCAGCGGCCTGACGACATTTGCTGTTTTAACTGGCCTGACACCCATTATCCCGACGAGAGACGTAACCACGGCTCTTTGGCTATTAAACACCGGCCTAGTCATAATCATGGCGGCGATGATTGGTGGACAGGTGCTATTTCTCCTGAAAGAGCGCCGCAGGGGTACTGCCGGTGCAGGGCTTCACATACGTCTCATCTCGCTATTCAGTCTGATTGCCGTAGTGCCCGCAATTATTGTTGCCGTATTTGCTTTCGTGACGCTGAGTAGGGGACTGGACACTTGGTTCTCGCAGCGTACACAGGCCATCGTCAATTCAGCTGTCACCGTTGCTGAAGAGTATATTCGTAATACGGCTGAAGCCACCCGAAACGACGTTGCCAACATCTCTGCCGATCTTAATCAGCAAAAAGCATTATTCGATTCGGACCGTGCAGCCTTTGTGCGCCGGGTCGCCCGCCATGCGGCACTTCGGGGACTGGCCGGCGCCTTTGTTTTTGATCAAAGCCAGAAGCGCATTGATGTCAATGTCACGGCCAGCGACAAGGTCAAGTTCCTGGCTCCATCACCAGAGACAATTGCCCACGCCGATAGGGGTGACCTGGTCCTGATCCCTCCTGGTGAAGGCGGCAATCTTGTGCGTGCCCTTATTAAGCTACAAGGCTTTCCAAGCCATTATTTATATGTCTACCGGTTTATATCCCCGACGGTTATTGAGCAACTCAGCAAAACCCGCGAAGCCAAGGCGGAATATGATACGCTCCTGAAACAGCGCACGGGCGTGCAATTCACTTTTGGCATGATGTATGCGCTTGTAGCCTTTGTCTTCCTGTTGGCAGCAATGTGGATTGGTCTGTGGTTTTCGGACCGGCTGGTAGCTCCAATTGTACGCATCCTGGATGCCTCGCGTCGCGTGGCGCAGGGTGATTTTGCCGCCAAAGTTAGTACCATCGAAGGCATCGGCGATTTGGAAACGCTGGCTCGTACTTTCAATTTCATGACTGACCAGGTGGCCCAGCATCAGGATGAGCTCCTTAAGACAAATGATCAACTCGACGAACGCCGGCGGTTTACTGAAGCCATGCTGGCGGGCGTGAGCGCAGGCGTCATTGGTATTGATCCCGAAGAAAAAATATCGCTCGTCAATCGCTCCGCCTTGCAGCTCCTGGGTGCACCCGAACAGGACCTGCTTGGTCAATCTTTTAATAGCGCCTTGCCGGCATTCGCTTCTCTCTTGGTGCTGGCAAAATCCCGTCCTTCTGGATTTGCAGAGGGCCAGGTGGAAATGCAAATTCACGGCCGTGATTTGAGTTTTGTGGCCCGGATAACCACCGAATTGTCAGACGATGCCCAACATGGCTTTGTTCTGACCTTTGATGACATTACGGATCTTGTTTCCGCCCAGCGGAACACGGCCTGGGCCGACATTGCGCGCCGCATTGCACACGAAATCAAAAACCCGCTAACCCCCATTCAGCTTTCTGCCGAACGTTTGAAGCGCAAATACAGCAAGCAAATTCACTCGGACCGGCAAGTGTTCGAGCAATGCACTGATACGATCATTCGCCAGGTCGGAGACATCGGCCGCATGGTTGATGAGTTCTCCTCTTTTGCCCGCATGCCAAAAGCCGCGCCGGAATCGGTAAATCTTGCCGACGTGGTGAAAGATGCGACGGTGCTTCAGCGTGTTTCAACGCGCGATATTGATATCGATGTCGATGTCAGCAAGGCAGATTTCGTGTTCCTTTTTGATCGCCGCCTGATCACGCAGGCCGTCACCAATCTTGTGAAAAATGCCGCTGAAGCCATTGATGGGCGCATGAGCCATGATGCTCTCGAAAAAGGTCACCTGCTCGTTGAGGCTGGCATCGAAAACCGTGTTCCATTCATTCGCGTGACCGACAATGGCGTGGGGCTGCCAAAGGAAAATCGCAATCGCCTGGCCGAACCCTACATGACCACCCGCGAGAAGGGCACAGGCCTTGGCCTGGCAATTGTCAAACGCATCATGGAAGAACACGGCGGCCGCTTAAGACTGCACGACGCACCCTCCGGCAAGGGTGCACAAGTAACCTTGGAATTCTCACGCCTCTCCGAACCCCTTTTAGTTTCCGCTGAGTGAGTAAACTTTATGGCTGCTGACGTACTAATTGTTGATGATGAAGCCGATATTCGTGAACTGATCGCCGGTATTCTACAGGACGAGGGTTACGAAACGCGGCTCGCCCATAACAGTGACGCCGCACTTACAGAAGTCAATCAGCGCCGTCCTTCGCTTATCATTCTCGATATCTGGTTGCAGGGTTCCAAGCTTGACGGGCTCGATCTCCTGCAAGTCATCAAGGAGAAGCACCAGGACGTACCCGTTGTCATCATTTCAGGTCATGGAAATATCGAAACGGCCGTTGCGGCGATCAAACGCGGCGCCTACGAATACATCGAGAAACCATTCAATGCGGATCGGCTTTTGCTCGTTGTTGGCCGAGCCCTCGAAACCAGCCGGCTCAAGCGCGAAAATGAATCGCTGAAAGGTCGCAGTGGCGGCGATACAGAGTTGTATGGCTCGTCTGTTGCCATGCGCCAATTGCGCCAACTCCTCAAGAAAATCGCTCCGGCAAACAGCCGTGTTCTGATCAGTGGTGAAATGGGAACTGGCAAGGAACTTACCGCGCGCATGCTTCATGCTCTCTCCGGCCGGGCGGATGGTCCCTTTGTAACGTTGAGTGCCGCCACCATGGCGCCTGAGCGCATGGAAGAAGAGTTATTCGGCATTGAAGCAGCACCCGGCACCGAACAAAGGGTAGGAGCCCTGGAAGAGGCTCACGGTGGCACCCTTTTCATTGATGAAGTAGCCGATATGCCATTAGTCACCCAGGGCAAGGTCCTGCGCGTTCTTCTTGACCAGACATTTCAACGCGTCGGCGGGGCAAAAAAAGTGCGCGTTGATGTACGCATCGTCTCTTCCACCAGCCGTGATCTGGTGAATCTGATTGCCGAGAACAAGTTCAGGGAAGACCTCTACCACCGCCTGGGAGTTGTCCCTGTGCGTGTTCCAAGCCTTAGCGAAAGGCGGGAAGACATTCCTGAATTGATCGAATATTTTGCCAAAACCTATTCCGCCGTGGCAGGCCAGCCCTTGCGTAGGATTGCCAATGACGCCATCGCCGTTTTACAAACGCGCAACTGGACCGGCAATGTGCGTGAGCTCAAGAACAACGTAGAGCGCATCATGATCTTGGCCAGCGGCGATCCACAAAGCGAAATCACCGCGGCCATGCTCCCCTCCGATGTTGGAACCTCGAACGGAGAAGGCGGAATGTTTTCAGGCGAACATCTGCTCACTCTACCCCTGCGCGAGGCAAGGGAGGCTTTTGAGCGTGATTATGTGGCGGCCCAGCTTTCGCGCTTTGGTGGCAACATCTCAAGAACCTCCATATTCATTGGCATGGAGCGCTCAGCTCTCCATCGCAAAATCAAGCTCCTGGGCCTGATTGGCAAGGGTGAAGAAGATGCAACCTAGGCGTTTGGCCTGTTGCAAATTATGTGATAAACAGAAATCAAGGTGAATAAGCGCTGGCCTTCAAAAACAGAGAAAAGAAAATGGCACAAGAAAAACCGCAAAACCTGCAAGATACCTTCTTAAATCATGTCCGTAAGCAGAAGGTCCCCGTAACAGTCTTCCTCGTCAACGGCGTGAAGCTGCAGGGCATCGTCACGTGGTTTGACAACTTTTGCCTTCTGCTGCGCCGGGATGGCATGTCGCAACTGGTTTACAAGCACGCCATATCGACCATCATGCCGGGCGGACCAATAACCCTGTTTGACGAAGAAAGCGGCGGCGCGTGAATTCCAAGAAACACGCAAAATTTGGTGCCGGCGTAGATTTTCAGATTGAAGGCCCAGAGCTCACCCGGGCAGTTGTCGTTCACGTTGAGCGAAAAGCCAGGGCTGAAGCCAAGGCGACTGACCGCAATGCGCAGAGCAAACTGGCAGAAGCTGTTGGCTTGGCTGAAGCCATTGAGCTCGATATCGTCGATACAATGATCGCACCACTGGCATCACCCAGACCAGCGACATTTATTGGCTCTGGCAAGGTCGCAGAAATTGCCAGGCATGTTGCCGATGCCGAAGCGGAACTTGTGGTGGTCAATGCCCAACTCTCACCCATCCAGCAGCGCAATTTGGAAACCGAATGGAAAGCCAAGGTGCTGGATCGGACGGGGCTCATTCTTGAAATTTTCGGCCGCCGGGCCAGCACGAAAGAGGGCATTCTCCAGGTCGAGCTCGCCCACCTGCAATATCAAAAAAGCAGGCTTGTGCGTTCATGGACTCATTTGGAGCGCCAACGCGGCGGTTTTGGTTTCATTGGCGGCCCGGGTGAAAGCCAGCTCGAAATGGATCGAAGGCTCATCCAAGAACGCATTTCAAAAATTAAGGGTGAACTTGAAACCGTTGTCAAAACCCGCGATCTGCACCGCAAGGGCA
Source organism: Hyphomicrobiales bacterium (assembly GCA_023266715.1). Lineage (GTDB taxonomy): Bacteria > Pseudomonadota > Alphaproteobacteria > Rhizobiales > Aestuariivirgaceae > Aestuariivirga. Next base: position 14,161 of record JAHFPK010000005.1, read on the forward strand.
GGGAGCGCGTGCCCTACCCGATTGTCGCTTTGGTGGGCTACACCAATGCCGGAAAATCCACGCTCTTCAATAAGCTGACCTCTGCAAATGTCCTGGCCAGGGATTTGCTCTTTGCAACACTTGATCCAACAATGAGAAATCTTGCCCTGCCCAGCGGACGGAAAATTATCCTCTCAGACACAGTGGGTTTTATCTCGGAACTTCCAACCGCTTTGATCGCCTCATTTCGTGCCACGTTGGAGGAGGTCCTGGCCGCAGATATTATCCTTCATGTGCGGGATGTCAGTCATGATGAAACCGAAGCCCAGAGCCATGACGTGAGCCTTGTCCTGGAAGAGCTCGGCATCCATGAGGATCGCCGCAGTCAGATTATTGAGGTGTGGAACAAGGCCGATCTCCTGGGTCCGTTGGCCTTGGCAACGCGGGAAGCCCAGGCTCAGCGCCGTGACGACTGTGTCTTGGTCTCTTCCATTGATGGCCAGGGTATTGATCAGCTTTTGGCAATGATTGAGAAGCGCCTGGCTAAAAAGAGCATGATATTTGAAATTATGGTTGACGCCTCTGATGGCAAGGGCATGGCCTGGCTCCACCAGCGTGGCGAAGTTTTGGCCCGCAAGGCCCATGCGGATGGCCGCACAAAACTCTCCGTGAGGCTTGACGCCGATACGGCAGGACAGGCCCAGTCAAAGTTTGGCAAGGCCATGAAAGCGAAATCTTAGTCCAGCTCCTTCTCAAACTCTTTGGCCGCGTCCCACAACGCATCCATCTCTTCCAAACTGGAGTCCTTTGGCTGCTTGCCACGTTTTTCGAGTTCGAGCTCTATGTGGCGAAACCGACGTTCAAACTTTGCATTGGTTGTTCGCAGCGCGTCTTCGGGATCAATACCGAGATGGCGGGCCACATTGGCCAAAGCGAACAATAGATCGCCAAACTCGGAAACTTTCTCCTTATCCGGCGCGTTGCGGAATTCCGCGATCTCCTCGGATATTTTGTCATAGACATTATCGACTGATGGCCAATCAAAACCAACTTTTGCCGCCTTGGCTTGCAGCTTCAACGCCCGGGTCAATCCGGGTAGGGCAAGGGGCACCGCGGACAGCAGGCCTTCTGGCTGTTTCTTCTTCTTCGCTCGTTCCTTCGCCTTCATATCCTCCCAAAAGCCCTTGGCCAGCTTGGCAGATTTTGCGGCTTCACTGCCAAACACATGGGGATGTCTCCGCACCATCTTTTTGTTGATTGTCTCCAGGACATCATCAAGCGTAAACGCGCCTTCTTCATCGGCCAACTGGGCGTGGTAGACCGTTTGCAAAAGCAGGTCACCCAGTTCCTCACAGAGATCGGCGCGATTACCGCGCGTGATCGCATCCGCAACTTCATAGGCTTCTTCAATTGTATAAGGCGCTATGGTCTCAAATTTCTGCTCCAAATCCCATGGGCAGCCAGTAACCGGCGTTCTCAGGGCCTTCATGATGGCACGCAGGGTTTCGATGCGGCGAGGGTCCATTTGAACAGGATCAATCGTCATGCCACCTCACTTATTCGCATAATATATATTATGGAATATTTTGATACTTGTCAGGAGAGGCAAAAATAGCCCCGTTAATTGCATAAGTACGACAGTTCAAACGCTGCCTCATCTCGGCACCGCCTGCTTTGGCCAGGTTTTGGCAGCGCAAACCGCAACCTTGTTGTAATCCTTGTCCCATTCCATGCGCTGGCAATCAAACCAGTAACGCGTTTGCTTGGCCCAACTCGTGTCAGCAAACTTGGCATTCAGCAACTGCTGGGCGGGCTTGGAATAAGCCCCGTGGCGGCCATGCCAATTGCAGCTGTAGCGCGTCGACTTGACTGCCAGTGCCAGAGCCTCTGGCGCCCCATCATCGCCCTTGCTGCCCTTGCCCCAGCGAATGGCAGATTGCGTGAGGAGCTTGGGTGCACTCGGCATATTGGCCAGCGCAATTATTTCCTTCCAGTTCACTGCCTTGATCATGGGATGCTGCTTCAGCAATTTTTCACGGTTGCTAGCCAGGCCATCACGCAGTTTCTGTTCAAAAACAGATGCCAGACTGTCCTTGTTGTAGAGGTCAACCAACAGAATGCCCGAACTGTTATCGAAAGCAGCCCGCACAGCTCCAAGTTGCCGGTCTGTTTCAAAGGGACACCACCAATTCCGGTCATTGTGATCGCCTGAGCTCAAGTCAGCAAAATCATCTTCAACAGCCTCCAACGGCGTCCAGAGATCGGGCGCATTAACCAGAATGCCAAAGCGCGGATTCCGCAATACGGTTAACAGGCGCTGCCTGTCTGCCTTCAGCTTTGGGAATTCAGTGGCAATTTTGTCAGCAGTATCCTTAAGTTTTGCGTTTGCCGCATTAAGCTTTGCCGTTTCAGCGGCATCGGGAATTCCGCCACGCGCAAATTTTCGTGTCCACGCAACGCGCGTGAGCAAGGCTTTTTGATCATCTGAAAACATCGGATCATCGGCGTAGGCCCAGATCGATTTGACCGACAGGAAGTTCAGAATAGGATTATTCGTCGTCTCGCTGTGCAAAGCCAAGGCCGCTTTCCAATGGGCCTCATCTTCGGCAACCCACCCCATGAAATCCGCGAGCTTGTCCGTAACGGCTGGCTTCAAATCCGCCGGAAGCGCGGCTATGAACTCTGGCGTCAGGAGCTCGTCACGCATCTGACGACCTTCCCCGGCCTGCCCCTGCCCCAGGATATATTCACCCAGTTTTTGAACCACTCCATTCTGATAGAAAGATGAGGTTTTGAACGGGGCTTTGGCAAGCTCATCATAGGCCTGATCAAAATGTCCCGTCGCAGCCGATACCCGAACCGCTTGCGCCAGATAGGTGCCAAGGGCTGCCGTCTCCGGAGCTTCCCCACAAGACGCCTGCGCAGCCGCGACAGCAGCATGGACCTTCGTCCAAAGCGCTTCACGGGATGCATCGTCTGGTTTCGCCCGCAGGCTTTCCAGCACATCCCTGGGCAAGGCCGGCATTTGCGCGCCGCTTGATGTTACCGCCAAAGCCCGATCCAGATAACTCGTTGTCCACGCGTTCCATTTGTCGCCAACAAGAGACCACGGGGCGCGGTCATAGGTTTCCTGAACAGTCTGGCCAGCCATCATCCACAGGGCCATGGGATATTTACGCGAAGCATCAAATACGGCTTTCGAAATAGTGGCATCGGCAGGCAGGGTGCCTTTGAGCCACCAGTCGTCGCGCTTGCGGCGGATGCCGGCATAATCAATGTCGTTGAGCGCCCGGCCATAATCACTTTTCAATTTGTCGGAGGCAAGAGTATCCTTCGTTGGAGCTTCAATGACCTTCACTGAATCATCAATCAGTGCGGCCCAGCCCGCCGGCGTATCTTCAAGATTTGCGATATAACCGAGAAGCTCTTGCGTGATGCCATGCACGGATGAAAGTGCTGGATCGGATAAAATGGCATTGGCTTCTGCGCGCGCCGCAACAACATGTTTGGAATTCGCCAGAAGATTGGCAATGTTGTATCGCGCCGCTGCCTTGTGCGGAGAATCCGACGCGGTAATGGCACGAAACAGCTCAATGGCTTTTGGTTTGTCCCTGTAGAAAGCAATGGAGGCTTCCTGATAGGCCCGGTCGTCAGCTTGGGTGGGGGCCAGCGCGGAATCAATCTCAATTGGCTCCGGCAGCGCCGTATCGGTGGAATTCGGATTGCTGCAAACCTGCAGCACTTTTGATTGCGCCCGCAACCATTGCTGCACATAGGGGCTTTGCTTTCCAAATGCGGAAACATGCGCCTGCAGAACCTGCAAGGGATAGCCAATCCGGCATTCATAACCTACCTCTTGCGCCGTTTGGCCGACAGGCAAAATCTCGGCCACAAGCTTTTCCCACTTGTCCTGATTGTCCCAGGTATCTGATCCATTATACGAGGGTTCAATCATCGGATCGCCGAGGCCATTCAGAACGCGCCAGGTCCTGGCACTGAAAGGATTGTTTGCATAGGTATCAACGAGAGCCGAAAGCTTGCCCATATCGCAAGTTCCTTGCGCTATGGCCGAACTCGAAAACAAGGTCAAACCACTGAGTGCGGCAACGATCTTCTTATTCATCTCATAGTCTCCAGGAATCACAGGGACAATTTAAGCCCGTCATATGCCGGTTCTATGCCCGCTGGAAGCTCTGCCCGCAACGTATCATAGTCCATGTCGATATGCATATTGGTCAGAAGCGCCCGCCGAGGCTTGAAGCGTTCAATGGCCCGCAGGGTTTGATCCAAACAGAAATGGCTGGGATGAGGACTGCGTTTCAGGGCATCAACGACCCAAAGGTCAAGGCCTGATAGATAAGGCACGCTCGCGTCCGGAATGCCATTGAGGTCCGGCGTATAGGCTGTATCGCCAAAGCGAAACCCGAGCACATCCAGATTGCCGTGATGAACCAGGAATGGCCCCGCGCAAATGGCCCCGCCTGCCCCCGACACAGTTATCTCGTGCCCAACCTCAATCATGTTCGGCGCCAGAATGGGCGGATAATCGCTGCCGGGAAGAGTTTGAAAACAATAAGCGAAACGCTTCTTTAGCATGGCAGTTGTCGGCTCGTCAGCCCAGATAGTCACAAGGCGGCGCTGACGCAAATAGAACCCCCGCAATTCATCAATGCCATGGGTATGGTCCGCATGTTCATGGGTGAACCAAACCCCATCGATTTCTCCGACATTCGCACCCAGCATCTGATCGCGTAAATCCGGAGAGGTATCAATCAACACTCGCGTTGTCCCGGAAGCCTCGGTTTTCTCAAGCAAGATTGAACACCGTCGGCGCCGGTTCTTCGAGTTAGCGGGATCGCACAAGCCCCAGTCGCCGCCGATGCGCGGAACTCCGCCAGAAGAGCCACAGCCCAGAATGGTCAGCATAATCGTCATGCAAACCGTTCCGGCCGCGGCACCTTGGAAAATAGCTGGAAGAAATTGTCATTCGTCGCCTTGGCCATAACTTCCGGTGCCACACCCTTGACCATTGCCAGATGCTTCAAGGTTTCCACAACATAGGCAGGTTCATTGGATTTGCCGCGGTGAGGAACCGGGGCCAGATAAGGCGAATCCGTTTCCACCAGCAGACGATCCATCGGCACTTCGGCAGCCACTGTCCGCAAATTCTCCGCGTTCTTGTAGGTAAGAATGCCGGAGAACGAAATATAGGCCCCAATCGCAAGGCCGCGTTGGGCAAGTTCCATTGACGAGGTGAAACAATGAAGCAAAGGCTTGAATGTCCCCTTTTGCATTTCTTCCTCTAATATGTTGGCCACGTCTGAGTCCGCTTCACGCGCATGAATAACCAGAGGCAATCCAGCCTCCCGCGCTGCCGCAATATGGGTGCGGAATCCTTGTTCCTGCGCCGCACGCGGACTAAGATCATAGTGATAATCCAGCCCTGCCTCGCCAATGCCAACCACCCTGGGATGCTTGGCGAGATCAACAAGATCGCCAACCGTTACATCCAGTTCCTCATGTGCGTGGTGAGGATGGGTCCCTATTGTGCAGAAAACATTGGGATTTTCTTTAGTTATCCGCAACAATCTGTCAAATTTTCGCACCTGAGTGCTGATTGATACCATGAGGCCAACACCCGCGGCATCCGCCGTTGCCAGGACCTCAGATAAGCGTTCCTCCAGACCCTCAAAATCGAGGTGGCAATGGCTATCGACAACAGGAAAATTCAACTCGTCGCGGGGGCGGCCTCCCCCTCCTCCACATGGCGCGGGAATATGGGCGATGGCGCCGGTAGCGTGCCTCCTGAAACTAGCCGCTTGGGAAGGTCAGCAAAACGGCGCTCCGCAACACCCAGAAGATCAAGCAATTTCGCCGCCGATTGCGGCACGTAGGGCTGAATAAGAATGCCAATGATACGCAGCACTTCCGCCGTCACATAAAGTACCGTCTCCATCCGCGCCGGATCGGTTTTCTTTAAAGCCCATGGTTCCTGGCTCGCAAAATAGCGATTTGTGTCGGCCACCACTTTCCAGATCGTATCAAGTGCCCGGCTAATGGCGAAATCCTTGTGATACCCGCGAACCTCCGAAAGCAATCCATCGGCGGCACGCAAAATTTCCTTGTCCGCGTCGGTCAATGGCCCGCAGGTCGGCACCCTCCCCCCACAGTTCTTTGCTATCATCGAAAGCGAACGTTGCGCCAGATTACCCAGGTCATTGGAAAGATCCGCATTCATCCGCGCCACTATGGCTTCGTGGCTATAGTTGCCATCCTGCCCGAAGGGTACTTCACGCAAGAAGAAATAGCGCAGAGGATCAACGCCATATTGATCCACGAGGTCCGCAGGAGCCACCACGTTTCCAACCGATTTCGACATTTTCTCACCACGGCTGAACAAGAAGCCATGGACGACGATCTGCTTTGGCAAAGGCAATTTCGCCGACATCAGGAATGCCGGCCAGTAAATTGCATGAAAGCGCGTGATATCCTTTCCAATTACGTGAACCTGGGCCGGCCAAAACTTTGCCTTTGCCGCCTTCGGATCCGGATAGCCCGTAGCGGTGATATAATTCGTCAGCGCATCCACCCACACATACATCACATGTTTGGGAACACCCGGAACCGGAATCCCCCAATCAAATGTCGTGCGGCTGATGGAAAGATCATTCAACCCGCGTTTGACGAAGGCCACAATCTCATTCTTGTATTTCTCAGGCACAATGAAGTCCGGATTGGCTTCATAGAAATCAAGCAGCGGCTTCGCATAGGCCGAGAGCTTGAAAAAGTAACTTTCCTCTTCAACCCAATCGACTGGAGTTCCCGTCTTGGTGGAATATTTCTTGCCTTCACGCTCTTCAATTTCATCTTCATCGTAATAGGCTTCATCGCGCACCGAATACCAGCCGGAATATTTCGACAAATAAATGTCGCCGTTGGCTTCCATGCGTTTCCAGATATCCTGAACGGCCGCGCGGTGCCGCGCCGACGTCGTGCGCACAATATCATCGGCGCGCGCATTCAAGAGATCGCCCATTTCTTTAAATTGTCCAGCCGTACGGTCTGCCAAAGCAAGGGGCGTCAATCCCTCGCGCACCGCCGTTTGCTGCATTTTCTGCCCGTGCTCATCCATGCCGGTCACAAAGAACACATCGGCTCCTTCCAGCCGCTTGAAACGTGCCATCACATCGGTGGCAATGCGCTCATAGGCATGGCCGATGTGGGGTGCCCCATTGGCATAGGGAATGGCCGTGGTAATCAGGTAGTTCTGCTGTGACATGAATTCCGTGACTTCAAAAATGAGATTAGGCCGTCTTCATGGCCTCATTGATCAACGACAAGGCGCTAATAACTGCCTGACGTCGATCAAGATTTAGGGCATTTGTTTGCCGAATGGAATGGCCAATTGCCACATAGGCATCAGCCATCGCATGGCCCGCACCTGCAAGTCCGGCTTTGCGCGCCTGCGATCCAACCCAGCCCTCAAGGAGGCAAAAAAATATTTCAAAATCATCGACAGTGCTGGTTCGGGAGCTAAAGCGATTGCCAAATTCCGCCAAGGAGGCTGAGGTCAAACTTCCCATGGATTGAAATGCCGCAAATGATTTGGCGCCAGTTGAATCCAGAAGATCCAGACCGCGACCAGGACTCCCTCCCGCCAACTTTACAGCAACCTCCATCGCCTCATGAGCCGGAGGCTCCCGCAACGGTAAACTGGCCAACACCTTCATCGTTTCCTCCTGGGAAAGCGGAAGCAAGTCAATCCGCAGGCAGCGCGACCTGATGGTTCGCAGCAGTCGTCCCGGTTGGTTGCAAACCAGCAGAAGCAGGCATTTCGGCGGGGGCTCTTCAATAAGTTTCAACAGGGCATTGGCAGAAGCATTGTTGAGATCGTCGGCCGCGTCGATAATGGCCACCCGCCAGCCACCGCTTCCCGCCGTGAGGCCAAAGAATTCAGAAAGCTGGCGGGCGTCATCAACGGCCAGCTCTGATTTTAGTTTTTTTGTTTTGCCATCCCATTTGCGTTCAAGAACAAACAGGTCGGGGTGTGATCGTGACGCCAGCCAATGGGCCGTTCGCGAGTCGGGGCTAACGCTCAAACCATCCGGGGGATTGCCAGTTCGCGATTCAGACCCGGCAAGGACATAGGCTGCAAAGCGGTAGGCAAGGCTGGCTTTGCCAATTCCTTTCGGTCCGGAAATAAGCCAGGCGTGGTGCAGCTTGCCGGATTCAAATGCTTGCAGCATGCGCCTTTCAGCGTCGGCATGCCCCACTAGGTTTTTGGTGTGGCGCGGATGCCATTCCACGTCGCGTGGATCGTTTTCTTCGTCAGCCATAGAGCAAGGGTCCCATAGCTTCCCGAACCCGCTCAGCCACCTTCTCTACCGAACCTGTTGCGTCTATGATCCGGCACCGGCCAGGCTCGCCTTCGGCAATCTTATGAAATCCGCGGCGCAGAGCCTGGTGAAATTCGATCCCCTTTCGTTCGTACCGGTCCTCCGAACCATCGCCGCGCGCTTTCGTTCTGGCCAGGCCCTCTTTTGGGTCGAGGTCAAAGATAAAGGTGAGGTTTGGCCGCGTATCGCCAACAATAGAGGTTTCGAGCGCGTCCAGCAGGTCCATGTCACAGCCGCCCGCGTAGCCCTGATAGGCCCGCGTCGAATCCATAAATCGATCACAAAGGACGGCATGTCCTGATTTCAGCGCAGGTCGAACAATTTTTTGCAAATGGGAATTGCGTGCCGCGTAATTCAGAAGGGCTTCGGCCTCAGCAGTCCAGCGGTCGGTATCACCGATTACCAGCAGAGCCCGCAAGGCTTCAGCCTCTGGTGTTCCTCCTGGCTCGCGTGTTTGAACCACATGGCGGCCCTGCGCCGACAAGGAATCCGCCAAAATTTTTAGTTGTGTTGATTTTCCCGTGCCCTCGCCGCCTTCAAAGGTCACAAATATTCCAGCCATCCTACCCGCCAAGAGCCATGATCATGAGGCTGTCAAGTGCCTTGCTCCACATCGAATCCACGGCATCGACGGCACTCGCGGTTTCCACAGGTACTTCAGCAATAGGCTTTCCATCCACGATAAATCGCACTGTGCCGAGCTTGTCGCCAGCCTTGACGGGAGCGATGAGCGGGCCGGCATAGGAGAGTTTCACTTCAATGTGCTCCTGCTCTTTGGCCGACAATGCGAGGCGCAGGTCCTGTTTTATCACCAGATCTACCCAGCGCGACGCACCTCCCCAGACCCGCGCCTTGCTCACCACGTCGCCCGCAGTATAGACATCAATGGTCTTGAACTGGCGGAAACCCCAATCCAGAAGCTTCTGCGCCTCTTCCTTGCGCTCATTGATCGATTGCAGACCGGCCACAACCAGGATTAGGCGACGGCCGTCCCGCACCGCCGAACCTACAAGTCCATAACCCGCTTCCTTGATGTATCCGGTCTTGACTCCATCTGCGCCCGGATAATCCAGCAGCAGCGGATTGCGGTTCTTCTGGGTAATTTTGTTCCAGGTGAATTCCGGCTTGCCGTAGATTTTATAATATTCTGGAAATTCCGAAATGATGTAGCGGGCGAGGATAGTCAGGTCGCGCACGCTCGCCCGGTTCTCGGGCTTGGGCAGGCCGGTCACGTTCCTGAAAACCGCATTCTGCAGGCCCAGTTCCTTCCCGCGCTTGGTCATACGGGCGGCAAATTCCTCTTCCGATCCGGCCATGCCTTCCGCAATGGCAATGCACGCGTCATTGGCTGACTGGATCATGGCCCCATGCATTAGGTCGATAAGCCTTACTTTCGTGTTCACGTTGGCATACATGGTGGAACCGCCCGATGAGGTCCCTCCCCGCTTCCACGCATTCACGCTGATCGGGAATTCCGTGTCCTCGGTCACAGTCCCGGCCTTCAATGCCTCGAATACCAGAATCATGGTCATGAGTTTGCTCATGCTGGCAGGCTCGACAAGTTCATCGGCGCTCTTTTCGAAGAACACGGTGCCTGATTTGGCATCAACCAGAATGGCATGCGGAGCAGTCGTTTCAAACGGCAGAAGATCCTGACCAAGACTTACGCCCGGCGTGGCCAGCAACAAGACCCACACGACAGCGCTTAGGAAGGCTCGAATGGCACTCACAGTTCACCTCATTGATGAGGTGAACCTAGTGGCCTTTCACTGCAAAATCAACGCGAAGCTTTATTGTAGTGACGCCTGCTGAATGTGCGATTCAAGCAGATGAGCGTCGGGAAGACCATAGCCATGAACTTGATTGAGGGCAATTTGCGCATCGTCCAAATTGTCAAATGGCCCTACCCGCATGCGGTAAACCGGGCCATCATTCCCCATCAGTTCAGCCACCTGAACCGGACCAATATTGACAAACTCCAGCCGAAGCCGCTCCGCGTTGTCGGGATCAGCAAAGACGCCGGCTTGCACAAAGTAGTTCACGGCGCTTGGCACGCTTTGCTCAACTACCTGATCGGGTTCTGCGTCATAATTTTCCTGTTGCGCTGGTTCCTCGTCATAGATCCCCTGCTGCACAGGTTCTGCCTCGGCAACCTGGATATTGTCGGAACGATCATTATTTGCTGCGGCAATCATCTGGCGCAGCGGCGTGCCGTTTTCCAATTCGCGATTCATCGCAACGAGATGGGACCCATTATCATTAAGCGGAGCGGGACCGATATATTGCACCCGGACCGTGGTTGTTCCTTTCCGCTGATAGCCCAATGCCGATGCGGATTGCTTCGACAAGTCGATGACGCGCGTACCAACAAATGGGCCCCGGTCATTGATGCGGACAATGACTGCCGCGCCATTGCTGAGGTTGGTCACCTTGGCATAGCAGGGCAACGGCAGTGTGGGGTGTGCGGCCGTCAGGCGGCTCATATCGAACCATTCACCATTGGAGGTCATGCGCCGGTTAAAAGCCTCGCCATACCAGGAAGCTGGTCCCGTCTTGTCGTAGTTGGGCTGTTCTTTGGGCGTAAACCAGCGGCCCGCGACCTGATAGGGATCGCCAAGCTGATAATGCCCGCCGCCCATGGGAACAGGTCCCTTGCCCTTGTAATAGGGGCTGCCAGTGCCCGCAAATGGATCATTGGACGCCGAGCGCCTGGATGAACATCCCGAGATCGTCAAACTCACGGCAAGGAGAATACATGAAACACTGAGCAATTTACGCATACAAACTCCACCGAGCCCCCCGAGCCCCTTTGCGTTGCCGCAAAGCCACAGCAGTAGTTTTCGCGCAAAGTGCGTAAAATTTGAGTTAAATTGCTTGGTTAACTAAGTGTTGACAGTCAATTTAATGTCACAGGCGCTACAGGGGGTGCCGTTGGCGTGAGGCGCACCAAATTAGCTTGCGCTGATTCAATTCCTTTTTCGGCGGCTTGTTTGTAATAGCTTGCGGCTTTGGTCCGGTCCTTGGCGACACCCCAGCCCATTTCATACATTCCACCGAGATTGTTAAGACCCCAGCCGTCCCCCTGTTGGGCGGCCAATTCAAAAAGCCTGAAGGCCTCACTCACATTCCGTTCGACACCTTTGCCGTTCAAATACAAAATTCCCAGGTTGTTTTGCGCAACCGCCAGCTTTGCTTCCGCCGCCTTACGATACCATTCAGCCGCCTTCGCCTCGTCGACCGCAACACCCAGGCCATTTTGATAGGCCTGGCCCATGGCATTCTGCGATTCCAAATGACCGCTGTTGGCCGCAGCTTCATAGAGCTTGACCGCTGTTTTTAAATCTTTGGTCAGGCCCTTTGCCCCTTTGCTCACAAGGCGGGCAAGCCGAAATTCCGCTTCCACGTTGCCTGCAAGAGCCGCCTCCCGGTACCACTTCGCGGCTTCGGCTATGTCTTTTTTTGCCTCACCGCCTAGTTCATAGGCGCTCGCCACCGCCATTTGGGCCTCTTCATCGCCCACCTTGGCAAGCTTCAGCTTCTTCGAAAAAGGAAGCTCACTCAGCACCTCAGCGAATGCGGGCGATGTACCCGTGAGCACCAACGCGACGAACAAACTGCCTAAAATGCGTTTCATATGACTGCCTTACGCCCGCAAAGCCAATTTAGATACATAATCATGACAATAATCTGACGTTATTCAATTCGCCCTGACAAAAACCATCGTCTTGCAGAAAGGTCCGATGCACCCCTTCACTTTCATATTGCCGCCGGAAAGCTTCATGTAGGAGGAATAGGTCCTGCCGTCGTCAGCATTATAAATCGTACCCTGCCAGTTGTTTTCACCAGTGGCCTTCATGTTTGCAAGAATAGTGAGGCCCATCAGCGGCCTGGTCCGCAAGGCTACATTGGGATTTTTCTTATCTACCTTTGGCTGGCCACGATGGTTCAGGGGCTTGGCCAAGCCAACTATGGCTCCACACAGGTTGGGCCCGCAAGGTGCGATTCGCACCGTTACATTGCCGGTGTCCAGCCTCCAAACACCACTGGCGCCTCCCTCAGCCAATGCAAGCCCTGACATACCCACGACAAGCAAGCCGGTGATTCCCAGTTTCTTGAATAAATTCAATGTCCGTCTCCCGATTCAATTTCGGTGCGCCTCCATGCCACCAAGGCAATTGTACCGCCTTCATAACTCAGCTACTTTCCTGCTCCAAATATAGCAAGGGAAGCCAGTCATGAGCAATGTCACCAACCTCAGCCGCCATCGGAGCCATGACTCAAACGAATGGCAATTGCGTGTTGACCTTGCGGCAGCATTTAGGCTTGCCGCCAAAAATGACTGGCATGAAGCGGTCGCAAATCATTTTAGCCAGGCTGTGTCGAACGACGGCAAGAAGTTTTTGATGAACCCGCGCTGGCGCCATTTTTCGAAGATCAGGGCATCCGAGCTCCTGTTGCTTGACACGGACGATCACTCCACCATGTCAAAGCCTAATGCGCCGGACCTGACCGCCTGGTCACTCCATGGCAGGCTCCATGCCCTGCTCCCCCAAGCCCGCTGCATCATGCATCTGCACCCACCCTATGCCACAGCCATCGCGTCTCTCGCTGATCCCGATATAAAACCCATTGACCAGAACACCTCGCGCTTCTTCAATCGCGTCGCCTTTGACATGGATTATTGCGGCATGGCCAATACAGATGAGGAAGGAGAACGCCTGGCCCGCCTGATGGGCAATAAATCGATCATGATGATGGGCAATCACGGCGTGTTGGTCTGCGCGGCAACCGTGGCGGAGGCCTATGACCTAACCTACTATCTGGAGCGTTCCTGCCGCAATCTCGTGCTGGCCTATCAGACCGGCCAGCCCCTTCACGTGATGAGCGCCAAGATAGCTGAAAAAACAGCACTGGAATGGGAAGCCGACCGCGAGCAGTTCCACGCCCATTTTGCCGAGATGAAATCAATTCTGGATGCCACGGATTCAAGCTACGCCGAATAGGACTTGAAACCTTGCCCGATAATGCTACATCGCGGAGGCCAATAATCAGGTTTCCCCTGCGGAGGGGTGGCAGAGTGGTCGATTGCGACGGTCTTGAAAACCGTTGGGAGTGAAAGCTTTCCGGGGGTTCGAATCCCTCCCCCTCCGCCAGTGCTGCGCTCTACTCAATGTGATCATTCCACAAAAACCCCTCTCACGGTTACGCGATAAAAAACGCGTTCCCAACCGAGAAGTCGCGCAAGCCTCTTTGACTTACGCAACTCCTCGCCAGATTTGTATCTTGAGCCTGATACTATCCGCGCCAGACGGCTCCGGTCCGCGAGTTTACAAAGACCAGGACGCGGTGGTCAT
>JAHFPK010000163.1 GCA_023266715.1 Hyphomicrobiales bacterium
CCGCGCCGTAGGGCCTGTGGACCTCGCATAATCAGCCGACAGGTCGCAAAGTCCGTAATGAAGAATGCCCCGCGCCTCGGCCTCGTTGTGATCCTCTACCATCCAGCCATGACGCGCGCAGGCGGCAATTGCCTCACCCTTGAACCATGCGGTGCGCTCTTTGGCCGGAACCTCTGCGGGAGCCTTGCAGCGGCCGAGGAATCGAGAGCGCCAAGCGTTGATCGAGACCTTGCTCACTTCGACATTGTTCCGGTAGCAGGTTTCATTGATGCAACCTTCCAGAAACAGCATAATCTTGATTGCGTCTATGTCCACCACGCGGTTTTGGGGGATGAATGGTTCCTCGTAAATGCAATGGTTGATGCAGTATTGTGTGATGACGCCAAACAGCCAATCTGAAAACCGCGATAATCCGCGACCCTCTTCAATGCCCCATGGCGCCGACCGGAACACCCCTGAGATCGGCGGGGTGCCGTCAGGCGAGCCTATCGCCCAGCCTGTTGCTGTTTGTGACTGGTCCAATGCCAGCAGCTTGATAGGAGAGGGCATGACCTATTCCTCGGTGGTTTCGATGTCTTCCACATCATCGGCAGGTCCGTCGAGCCTGCTGAGGGTTCCCTCGATGATCTCTACAGTGGCATCAACCTGATCCCTCTTGGCCGCCTTCTTTTCTTCCTGCCGCTCCATTTCAGCGACTTGGGCATTGAAGGCCACGAACTTCTCGCGGTTCACCTTCTGGCCGGCGTCCCAGCCGCGCTGGTGTGATTCGCCTTCCTGGGTGATCCGCGGATAGGCCTGCCAGTCCGGGTCCTTCGCCTTGACGCCCCGCGCGTACCCGTCATCATAGGCCTTTTTCAGGAAATCTTCGGTTGGAATCTGCGCCGGATTTTCGCTCAGAGTGATCTGGTAGCCGACGGGGAGATCAAAGAATTCACAGTATTTCTTGAAATCCTTCAAGTTGTCCAGCGTCGTGCCGTCATCGCGTTCGGCTTCGGCAATAGCCATATCGAACTGCTTGAGATTGAAGCCCCGGAGCTTGGCTTGAGACCTCGTGCGCCGCTTCAGGGCGTTTGCCGCCTTGATCTGCTTCTCATAATCCAGAAAGCGGCCCATCATAAACAGGCTCTCGTCTTTATCGGGGCCATTGCTCGTGGCAACGACCGTGAGGTCCGGCTTGGGATTGGCCTTGCTGGCGTGTTCTTTGACTTTTGCAGTTCGCGGCATCTGTGGCTCTCCTCTATTGATTTTTGGCTGCTGCTTTTGCCATCTGGCGCCGACGGCGTTCCCGCTCCTGCGGGCCTTGGTGGGGATAATAACGCGAATTCGTAGGGGCGTATTTCCGGCTTATGCCGCGCCTGTCATTGCCCCCGAGAAGATCAAGCATGTCGAGGTCCAGTCCCTCCATGCTCGGGCGCATGGGCTTGCCCCAAGCGGACAAGGCCGCCGCTGCGGCGATGGCGAAGAGGTTCTTATATCCGGCTCTCATCTTGGACCTCCTTTGGTGGAAGGAAACTGTCTGCCGTGACCTGGCCACCTGTTTCTTCACTGATTCGCAGCATGAGTCTCCGGCTGGGCCAGCGTTTACCCTGGCGCAAACCGCTTAGGTAAGTCTTGTGAACGCCGATTGTTTTGGCGAACTCGTAGCCCTTGATCTTGTTGGCTTTCAGGTATTCGTGGAGGGTCATGGGGGTGCTTCATCGCATAAATTAGACTTCATGGCAAATTATTTTGTTGCTTTTCCAAAAAGTTTGTCTGATAAGAGGCTAATCAAGCCCATCCGTCCGGTTATGAGTTGCCTCTCAGGGCCGGGCAGATAAGGGGGTGGGGAGTTAGACGGAATTTCGGAGCGCTTCCCGCCCTCGAATTAAGAATGCGAGGAAAATCAATGAGTAACTATCCAGACGATATCGTCTTCAGCCGCATGCCACAGTATCGGGATTACAAAACTTCATCGCCCGAGCAAATCGCCCAATTCTTCAAATCCTTGTCGGTGAGCCTTGCCAATGCGGCCAAGGCGGCGGTTGACGGATATCAGCCGGGTGGGGCTGCTTATGCCAGCCGGGACGCTGCCAGACATTTCGAGGAGGCACTGGAATGTGCCTTTGAGGAACTGATTGATGAGAGCAAGAAGGAGCGCGAGGAATGAAGGTCATCCCGTACCACAAGGGCATGGTCATCAGTCAGTCAGGCATTTACTCCGGTGTGCCGATGGACGTTTACCATGGCGGCAAACTGTGTGACGGCCCGAGCATAAGCTCAAGCGGGTTGCGGACCATCTTCAATAATTCTCCGGCACACTATTGGGACAAGTCGCCATACAATCCAGAGCGCGAGGAAGAAGATCAATCGGACGCCTTTATCTTTGGACGCGGCACCCATCATTTGATTCTCGGGGAAGATGATTTTTCAACCTTGTTCATTATGCGCCCCGAGGAAATCGGGGGGAAGGCTTGGCAGGGGAATCGTACGGAGTGCAAGGCATGGCTGGCAGAGCAAGTGGCCGAGGGACGTACCGTTCTCGCACCAGATGATATCAAAAAGATTCGCGGAATGGCGAAGTCACTTGCGCGCCATCCGTTGGTGGCCAATGGAATTCTCAATGGATTGGTGGAACAAACGCTGGTTTGCAAGGACAAGGAAACTGGTGTTTATTTGCTTTCACGGCCTGACTGTATTCCCAATGACTCGGGCGATTATGCAGACCTCAAAAGCACTTCGGAATCTGGTTTTGGCCTTGACCGTTCAATTCAGAAATACCGATATGACATGCAGGCCGCATTGGTAGGACGCTGCTCTCGGGAAGTGCTGGACGTTGAGATGACCAGCTTTTCATTTGTGTTTTGCGAGAAGAACAGACCCCACACCACCGATGTTTTAACTTTGCATGACATTGATATTCAGGCGGCAGACATGGATAATAAGGTCGCACTGCGCGTCTTTGTGAAGTGCATGGAGACGGGAAATTGGTTCGGGCCGAGTGGCACTCAGAATGATGCCCGCTACGCCCACCTATCAGACTTCAAGCGCCAGGATGCAGACCTGAGACGTGAGTTCCTTGAACGGGAGATCGCTGGATGATTGGGCAAACCTTCTCGCTTCTCACGGTGACCGAATTTTTGGGGCCTTCGCCTCAAGGACATTTGATGTGGCAATGCCGATGCGCTTGCGGAACTGTGGTGAGCAAGAGAGGCAGCCATCTGAAGAATGGCGAGGTCAAATCCTGCGGTTGTCTGTTTTCATCAACTCGGATGGGACGACTGCGGCATGGCGGGACAAGTGAGAGAGCCCACTCGCCAGAGTATCGTTCATGGATAAACATGCGACAGCGGTGCCGAAATCCGAAGAACAACCGCTACCAATATTACGGCGCCATAGGTGTTGTAGTCTGTGACCAGTGGGTCGATTCGTTCGAAACATTCCTTACCGACATGGGGCCGAAGCCAACACCATCTCATTCGATTGATCGCTATCCGAACCCCGCAGGAAATTATGAACCGACGAATTGTCGATGGGCAACGGCTACCGAACAAAGACACAATAGGAGAAACTGATGGACGTTCAACGTATCGAAGATAAACTGGACAAGGTTGTTGGCGGTGCCATCGAAATTCAGATGGAACTTGGCGGCGTCAAGTTCCAGTCCATGATGGAACTATTCGAGTTCTCCAAGTTGATGGCAATTTCAGGCGCAGCCGTGCCATATCATCTGCGCGGGAATGCTGGTTCCTGCCTTGCCATCTGCACCAAGGCGCTGCGCTTTGGCTTTGATCCGTTCTCCTTGGCGGAACATTCGTTCTCCATGAAGAAATCTACCAAAACCGACAACGGTGCTTGGGAGGATGTTGAGACAATTGCCTTTGATTCCTATGTGATCCGCGCCATCATCAATGCTCACGCACCTGTGGAAGGTGGAATCACCTATTCCTATGAAGGCGAAGGTCCAGAACGTATCTGCATCGCCGCAGCAAAGCGCACCGATAACGGCCAGGTCATCATTCATCGTTCGGCCAAGTTGGGCGACAAACTGGCTGGGATGAGGAAAAACGACAAAGGCGAGATCAAGGGAAGCCCGCTTTGGAGCGGTCCCAAGTCCGATGTACAGATGGCCTATGACACAGGGCGCGATCTTTGCCGCATCCATTTCCCTGAAATCCTCATGGGCTGGTACGACAAAGACGAGTTTGACGAGCAGGCATCCCGCGCCGTGCAGGCCAAGGACGTAACCCCGAAGCCCGCCATTGGCGACCGTCTCAAGGGCAACAAGGGCCGTGGGTTTGATGCCAAGCATATCGAAACCCAGACAGACCAGACTATCAAAGATTCGGCGGGCTCTCAATCCTCGCAAGGTGCCGCCGAAGGCAAGGCCGGGGCATCGTCCATCAGCGATGCCCCGGCTGACGCCCCAGGATCAACAGAGAAGGCCAAGGAGGGCGATCCGCGCAAAGAGGCTACTGAGGGTGCCCAAGATGGCAAATCGCCGTCCACGGAGCCGGAGCCGTCAGAGGAAGCGGAATTCGGCCCGCCCGAGGCAATGGAACAGGGCCGTGAACTGCGCCGTAAGAACCTTCCCTGCCGGGTGCCGGAGGACTGGGTAGCTGCCAAGCGCACCGATCTGATTGAGGCCCTGAAGGAAGGCTATGACGACGAGGAGGCGGAAATCAAAGTGCGTGGCAAAAAGAAATGAGCTATAGCAACACCATTTCAGGGGCATCGGAGCCGCAAGGCCGCGTACCTGGGATCTGGCGCGGAGGGTGGGACGCCGCTCTCCGTGCGGCTTCTCGTCACATTGACCGCCTAATTGCGAACCCCCTAAGAACCCCGAAGGGGTTGATCTTGACACAAGATCAGGACGGCCAAGGAAGGCGAGGCTCCTCCTCGGACTCCACCTTGCCTTTGCTGGATAGAAGGAACTGAATGATGACAAACAGCGACATTGCTTTGGCACTTGACCTCGCCTCAAAGGACATGACCAATGAGGTTGTTCTGGAACGGTGGGAGAACGGCAAGGGCGTCTGGTCAATTGAAATGGGCGGCATTGGCCCTGGTTATGAGCAAGCCATCCAGAACATTGGCTTTGCCATGCTTCGCGTCATGGTTGAGACGCCGCCCGATTGGCAGAAGGCCGTTGACGACAAAGTCTACTGGCGCGGATATATGGATCAGGTTGACGCCAACCCGCGCGTTAAAGCCATCGTCAAGCGGATCGGACCTTCCGGGGCCCAACATGGCGCGGCGATGAGCATGGCCTCGGTCTTCGCCCGCAACGGCTATGCCAAGGGCATGGCCATGGCGAAGGATGATCGCCACATTCAAGTGAACAAGACGAGCGAACCATGACTCGCAACAACTTCACGGTCAAGCAGCAGAAGGGCATGCGCAAGCGGTCTAAGGATGTCTGCGAGGCAGGGAAGGATGGCACCGAAGCCCTCTATGGCATGGCGCCGGGCGAGCGCTGCACCCGCAAGGCCCAGGAATTCGATCACGTAACTGCCGACGCGCTGAAGCGCACCAAGATCAAGTCTATTTCTGAAGGACTTCATGTGTGCAAACTGCATCATGATATTAAAACCAACACGAACGACAAGCCGAAGATCGCCAAGGCCAAACGGATTGATGAGAAGAGAGCTGGCATCAAACGCTCCAAGCAGACCATTCCCCAGCGGAAGGCTTTGAAAGAGGTCGCAGCCAAGGGTTCAAGCCATGCCGCGTGGCTGGAGCGTATGGCAAAGGCGGGCAAGCCCGTGCCGAGGAGAATCACATGATCTGGATTGCTTTGGCCGTGGTGGCTGTCATCTGGCTTCTCATGTGGCTCGGGCATGGGGTGAATGAGAAATGGTGAACGTCATTCCGAACGAAGCCCTTGATGATCGCCACGCCTTTGTCGGCATGACAGGTTCGGGAAAAACCTTCTCCGCCGGTACTGCAGTTGAGCGTATCCTTGACCGGAAGGGGCGCGTCATTATCCCTGATCCCCTAGGCGTCTGGTACGGCCTGCGGCTCATGGCAGATGGTGTGACGCCTTCGCCCTACAATGTCGTAATCTTCGGCGGGCCGCATGCTGATCTTCCCATCAATGAACATGCTGGGGCGCTGATCGGTGAAACCGTTGCGGGAATTGCCGAGAGTTGCATTCTTGACCTATCCGACTTCCCGTCAGCGGCGGCAGAGCGCCGGTTCATGTTTGCCTTTCTGACTGCCCTCTATCGCCACGCCAGCAACGAGCCCGTCCATTTGATTTTCGATGAAGCCGATATGTGGGCGCCGGAGCGCATCATGGACAAGGAAGGCGATGCCATGAAACTGCATGGCCAGATGCAAACCATTGTCCGCCGCGGGCGCATCAAGGGGCTGATCTCATGGATGATCACGCAGCGGCCGGCGGCCCTTTCCAAGAATGTCCTGAGCCAGGTAGACGGACTGATTGCGTTCAAATTGACGGCAACGCATGACCGCAAAGCCCTTGGAGCGTGGATTGAGGGCCAAGCTGACCGTGAGCGCGGCAAGGAAATCATGGGATCACTGGCCGAACCCCAGAAGGGCCAAGCCGTGGTCTGGATACCTGGGCG
>JAHFPK010000164.1 GCA_023266715.1 Hyphomicrobiales bacterium
AGCCAATTCTGCAAGAGGGGTAGATCCGGCCACCGATTGTCAGAAACCAAGGCCATTGAGCCATGTGACAAATGACGGGCCTATAAAATAGATTGCAAGTGGTGACGCGATAAAACCCAATGGTACCCCCACCGGTATATCTTTGATGGATCGTCAATCGTGAGTTTGGGATATTTTTCTATTCGGCCATTTGGGGCGATATCCCATCTTCTGGGCGCAATTAAATATCCTACAACAGTTACTGGCATTGAAACGTAAAACCACAAGCCAACAACAGTGACTTGAAATTGTGAAAAATACGCGATGAGCCCCTTAGTTCTGTGCAGAATTACAAATCCATGGGCCGGATCAGGAACTTTGGGTCCATGACTCGTCCACCAAAGTTCAAGAAGCACGATGCAAAAAAGATTCATCAATCCGAAACCAAACAAAATGCTTCCAACAACATTACGAATGGAACGAAGTTTCGTGGCATTCATTGTCGGTCTCCAGCAAGCAGAAAGTAATTAGATTCCAGTAATTGCAATCATTTTGCAAGTCCCTCAATCCCTGCGCTGAAACCGTAAGTATTGCGTCTCCCGCCCTTCCCGCTTAGCCTTGGCTTCATAACGGGTTTGCAACCAGTTTTCGAACGGCTCTGTCGAATTACTCGCCAGCGCAAATCCGCCATGCTCTCGAACCTCGCGCAAGGTCCATTCATTGTAATCGTCGATATCGCTGGCAAACAGAAAAAGCCCGTCAGGCTTCAACAGCATATGAAATTGTTTCAGCGTATCCGCATTCACAATCCGCCGCTCGTGGTGGCGCTTCTTGGGCCAGGGGTCGGGATACAAAACATAAATCCGGCTTAAGCTCGCAGGTGGAAGCTTCTCCAGCAGATAGCGCACATCGTCATCATGAATGCGGATATTGCCAATGGCTTTCTCTTCAATCAAAGCCAGCAGCTTTGCCACGCCATTGCGAAACGGCTCAGCCCCGATAAAATTCACCTCCGGATACAGTTCTGCCTGATGGGCGAGATGCTCACCTCCACCGAAACCGATTTCCAAGCGAACCTCGCCAGAAATTCCGGAAAGCGGATTATTCAAATCAACCCGCAGTTTCGGCAGCAATTCTTCCATCAGCTGCAAATGATGACGGCGCAGGGTTTTACCCCTGCGCCGTCCGAAAAATTGAAAGCGTTTTTTGTCTTCGCTCACTTCACCGCCGCTTTGAGGGCTTTCACGAGGTCAGTCTTCTCCCAGGAAAAACCGCCATCCTTTTCAACAGCCCGCCCGAAATGGCCATAGGAAGACGTGCGCGCATAGATCGGCCGGTTAAGGGCGAGGTGCGTGCGAATGCCGCGCGGGCTCAAATCCATGACCTTGGCAATCGCCTTTTCGAGCTTGGCTTCCGCAACCTTCCCCGTGCCGTGAGTATCCACATAAATCGAAAGGGGCTTGGAGACACCAATTGCATAGGAAAGCTGGATGGTGCATTGCCTGGCGAGGCCGGCTGCCACCACATTCTTGGCGAGATAGCGCGCGGCGTAAGCCGCCGAACGATCAACCTTGGTGGGGTCCTTGCCGGAGAACGCGCCGCCGCCATGAGGTGCCGCGCCGCCGTACGTGTCCACAATAATCTTGCGGCCCGTAAGGCCCGCATCGCCATCGGGGCCGCCAATAAAGAACTTGCCCGTGGGATTCACATGCCAGACCGTGTCTTTCGTAATCCAGCCCGCAGGCAGTGCCTTCTTCACATAGGGCTTCACCAGTTTCAGCATGTCATCGGACGTGAGGCTCTCGTCAATATGCTGGTGCGAAACCACGATATGCGTAGCGCCAACGGGCTTGCCATTCTTGTATTGAACGGTGACCTGGCTCTTTGAATCGGGCCCCAGGGCCTTTTCCTTGCCGGAATGGCGGGCTTCCGCCAGCAACTGCAGGATGCGCTGGGCGTAATAAAGCGGTGCCGGCATCAAAGCCGGCGTCTCATCACAGGCATAGCCGAACATGATGCCCTGGTCGCCAGCGCCTTCATCTTTCTTGGCGCCAGAATCTACACCCTGTGCAATGTCAGCCGACTGTTCATGAAGCAGGATTTCCACCTTGGCCGTCTGCCAGTGAAAGCCATTCTGCTCATAACCAATACTCTTGATGGCACGCCGCGCCGCATCCTCGATCTTGGCATGGGTCACCGAGGAAGGCCCGCGGGTTTCACCGCCGATAATAATCCGGTTTGTGGTTGCAAAAGTTTCGCAGGCCACGCGCACCTGCGCCGGGTCCATTCCCTGTTCCAGGGCCTCGCGATAAAACAAATCGACAATTTCATCGGAAATGCGGTCGCAGACCTTGTCCGGATGGCCCTCGGATACGGATTCGCTGGTAAAAAGATAATTCTTGCGTGACATCTAAACTCTGCCTCTGTGACCTAAGCCTTGCCCCAATTCCGCATAAAGAATTCTTTATGCCCCTGAAAAGGCGTTAATGGCAGTCTTCCTAAGAGAGGTCAAGCGCGCGATATATGAAGGCAGAGCTAGTCCTTCATATCCACAATGCAGCGTGCCAGCGTTGCAATCAGCTTTCGCTTTGTCGTGTTATCCGCATCACGAAACGCCTTGGCCAATTGAATGCCCTCCGCGTTCATCAGCGAGGACATCACACTGTTCTGCTCGTTGGATTCGCTGAAGCCTGATTCTTTGTCAGCGCCAGGCAAATCCTCAAAAAAAGCCTGCACCGGAACACCCAGTATCTTTGCCGCATAGAACAGCCGACTGGCGCTGATACGATTGGAACCCTTCTCGTATTTCTGCACCTGCTGGAACGTAATACCCAGCAATTCGCCAAGCTTTTCCTGGCTCATGCTGATGATTTGCCTGCGCATACGGATGCGCGAACCGACATGTACGTCGATGTAATTTGGATCTCGTCTTGTCATATACCCCTCAGACCGTTGCCCCCAGTCTGAACTACACACTAATCGCTCATTTCATCTGAGAATATACAACAGATTCCGTGATCAACTTTGTGTAAAAAGTTAGTCTAATAGTCGCTTCCGTGTAAACAAAATTCGATGGTACCAGCAAAAACCTGTCCAGATAACAACCATTTCGCTCATGTTCCACTTTAGATTGTATTATAATATGAAGCCCAAAGCGCACAAGAGCAAAAGCGCGAAGAAAAATAACAGCTGGCCATGGCTGGCAAAGAATGGGGGCGGAAGGCTCTGCGGAAGGCTTGCATCGAGGACACCCGTCTGGCCCAATGAAAGTCTCGAAACTGTCCGGCCATAAGGGTCGATGACAGTGGATATTCCGGTATTCGCCGCCCTTACCATAGGCAGCCCCTGTTCAATGGCACGTAGTCTCGCCTGCGCCAGATGCTGGTAGGGTCCGGTTGAGTTTCCAAACCAGCCATCGTTGGTGACATTGATGAGCCATCCCGGCCGCTTCTGCGGGTCAACAAAGTGATCCGGAAATATCGCCTCATAGCAAATTGAAAATCCAACCGCAGGCGCTCCCGGAATGGCAAGACTTACAGGTCCGGGCCCCGCTGCAAAACTGCCTGGAACCGTCACCACTTTTCGAAATCCCAGGGGTTCGAGAAGCCATTCGAAGGGGAGGAATTCTCCACCCGGAACCAGGCGCCACTTGTCATACTGTGCCACCACATTTCCAAAGCCATCAAAGGTCAGAATGCTGTTGAAGACCTTGTCACTTTCTTCATCCCCCACAATGCTGATTTCGCGCCGCAAGGTGCCAGTCATAAGAGTCTTGGTGCCACCGAGCAATTTGGCCACCTCTGCGCTTGCATGATCACTCTCATCAATCAGGAATGGCACCGCCGATTCCGGCCAGATGATATGCGTAACTGGCTTTTCGTTCTGTGATACGCGTCCTGACATCTCCAGCAATTGATCAAAGATCGCGCGCATATTTTCACCGCGCCATTTGTCATCCTGCGAAATGTTGGGCTGAACAATCCGGAGCGTGACACCTTCAACATTTGCGACTGCCCCATGCTGAAGCCGGTAGCTTCCCCAGGCCCAGCACAAAGGAAGAGTTGCAATGATCAGCAAAGCTGTCGCCCGGTGCAATCGCTTTGAATGCTTATCAAACACAAATGGCCATGTGGCGGCCCACAGCACAATGAGTACGGTCAGTCCCGGCATGCCCCAGAGTGCTGCCGTTTGCGCAACGGCGCCCATACCATCGCTGGCAAGGCCCGGAGCTGCCCAGGGAAAACCGGTAAACAAGATCCCGCGCAATCCTTCTGCCGCCGCAAGTGCTGCGGTAAAAACAAGCGTCGCAGGAAAGCGTTTAAGTCCACTCAGGGTCACACAGGCAAAGGCAAGCCCCCAGTAGACAGCCATGGCAGCAGCAAGGCCGCCAACTGCAAAGGGCATCATCCATAGGTAGTCTTCTTTATCGACAAGAAAGGCAAAGCCAATCCAGTGAAAGGCAACAATGAAATAGCCAAACCCAAAGCCCCAGCCCAACAGGAAGGATTGCACGCCGCGCTGCTTTTCAATTCCGTCCAGCATGAACAACACAACGGGAATGGTAACAAACAGCAAGGGCCAGAAATCAAGCGGCGGCATAGCCAAGGCCGCAATCATGCCAGCGATCAGGGCAAGACCCACGCGCCGCCAGCCCTTTGCCTTTTGCAAAAGCTCAATCAATCGAGTTGTCACGGGCAAACGCGATCAGCCTTTTCGTCGCTTCGCCACGTCTTCCGCCATCGAACACAGGATCTCAAACATCATGGTAACCCCCGCATAGGCCGTCATGCCGGATGGATCAAACGGCGGGGACACCTCAACCACATCGGCTCCCACTACGTTGAGCCCGCGTAAGCCCCGCAACATCTGCTGCGCCTGGAATGTTGTAAAGCCGCCAATCTCCGGAGTGCCGGTTCCTGGCGCATAAACGGGGTCAAGCATATCTATGTCAAAGCTCACATAGGTTTCTCCGTCGCCCGCTATGCCGCGGGCAATCTCCATCACCTTCTTCGGTCCCAGTTCCATCGCCTCTTCAATGCGCATGAGGCGGGCACCCATTTTCTCGCCATACTCAAAGTCGTCGAGATCATACATCGAGCCGCGCAAGCCAATTTGTATCGTGCGCTTGGGATCCAGCACGCCCTCCTCAATAGCGCGCTTGAATGGCGTGCCATGGGTATAGCGGAAGCCGCCGAAGTAACTGTCATAAAGATCCGTGTGCGCATCAAAATGGATCATGCTCACCGGCTTTTTCTGCCCCAATGCGCGCAGGATCGGCAGCGAACACAGATGATCGCCGCCCGCCGAGAGGGGCCGAATGCCTTTGGCAATAAGCTTCTTGAAATAGCCTTCAACTCGCATCAGGCCGTCATCGACATTGGCCGGGTTCACCGGGCAATCACCGAGGTCCGCCACATTGGCGAGATCATAGGGCACCACATGGGAGGTCTGGTGCATCCGCCGCACCATGGATGACGTATCGCGCATTTGCCGGGGTCCATGGCGCGGTCCCGGGCGATTGGTAGTGCCAATATCCCACGGAATTCCAACAATGCCGATATCAACATTCTTCGCATCGTCGAGCAACACATGGGGCAAGCGGTAAAACGTGGCAATGCCCCCAAAGCGCGGCGTGACCAGACCCGATACGGGTTGATTGAAATCGTTTAAATTGGGCATGGAGTTTCCTAATTCTTCTATACTGGTTTATTAAATCTTCCATTCTAGTTTAGAAGAAACCATTGATGGAGCAAGGCCTTGGTTGTTTTGAGTGTTGTTGAAGGTGACATAACAAAACTTGACGTCGATGCGATCGTCAATGCGGCAAACTCATCTCTCCTAGGCGGTGGCGGGGTCGATGGTGCAATCCATTGTGCAGCTGGGCCGGAACTGGTCCGTGAATGCCGGCTGCTCGGTGGATGCGAGACTGGCGAAGCGAAGGTTACCAAAGGCTATCGACTCCCAGCCCGTATTATCATTCATACTGTCGGTCCTGTGTGGCGCGGAGGCATGGACGGCGAACCGGGGCTCCTCGCATCATGCTATGCCAACGCGATCCGACTGGCGGGATTGCGCAATCGTTCATCGATTGCATTTCCAGCAATATCCACCGGTATCTACGGCTACCCGAAGCGGGAAGCAGCGGAGATCGCCGTATCGACGTGCCGGACTACTTCATCCACCTATCCATCAATTGAGCGCGTGATCTTTTGCTGTTTTGATCGCGAGACTCGGCAGATTTATCAAGACCTCATGTCTTGACCACCAGTTTGCGCGGGGTCTGGCACAGGCACTCTGCACCCTGTGGCGTTATCAAAATCGTTTCCGACAGCTCCAGCCCGCCGTCATCAAGCCAGAGGGCCGGCATGAAATGCAAGGTCATATTGGCCTCAAGCACCGTTGCATCGCCACGCCGGATTGACATGGTGCGCTCGCCCCAATCCGGCGGATAGGAAAGCCCGATTGAATAGCCGGCTCGTGAATCCTTTTCAAAACCATGCCGCTTCAATTCATCAAAGAATGCATTGGCCACATCGCC
>JAHFPK010000165.1 GCA_023266715.1 Hyphomicrobiales bacterium
ATAGAGATAGAGGGTTGCCCAGGGCGAGGAGGCAAAAACCGTGTCCGGCACGTCAAGGCGATAGACGCCCTTCATGTTTGTGGCGTCGATTTCCACAAAACCGCCTGAAGACCACGCGCCGCCGACCGTTTG
The DNA here is from genome assembly GCA_023266715.1 of Hyphomicrobiales bacterium. Lineage (GTDB taxonomy): Bacteria > Pseudomonadota > Alphaproteobacteria > Rhizobiales > Aestuariivirgaceae > Aestuariivirga. Next base: position 133 of record JAHFPK010000165.1, read on the forward strand.
CGTGGCAAGCGTGATCGCCGTGGCCGAACCCGTGGCTCCCTTGCGATAATAGGCCTTGAGACCGGCGGTGTTGAATGCGAGGCCGGAAAGTCCAGCGCCGATGGTGCTTGATGAGTCCATGATGAACACATCGACCGTTTGCGAAGTGACGCCAGCCTTGAATGTGCGTTTAGCCATTTAGGCCGCCTGTCATCCCTGGGTGAACTTTCAGTCCGCCCGCGCCAATACCATCATCAAACGATGAAATCTGGATGCCCATACCGTAAACTGTCACGGCGGGGCTTTCTTCCGAAAATGCGCCCGAGCTGTTGTTGCGTGTTCCCTTCCGCATGGTGGTCCCAAAAGGCAATGCTGCCCTGTGGTTGGCGCTGCCCAGAGTGATATGCGGCAATTGGATGGTCCCTGTGCTGGTAGCCTTGTATGCAATGCAATAGTCGGTGTTTTTGGTAAGCGATATTTCCGCCGTAAATGGATATAGCCGAATTGCTGAATAATTGAATGTTGATATGTTTTCCGTCTCCGCGTTCAGCGTGAATGAGCCCATAGAGGCTGGCGTTCCAAGCGGGGTCGAATACAATGTGAGGACGGCATCTGAAGTAGTCGCGTTGTTATAGGCCACGCTGCCGATCAGCGCCGATATTTTGCAATCCCATGGAACTTGGAAAATCATCCCGCGTTCATCAGGATTGGAGCTGTCCGAAAATGCCGCCTCAGTGTTTACTGAAGAAAAAGGTATTCCTTTTGCAAGATAGGCCCTTGTTCCGTCGTCAAAAGTAATGACGATATTGGGTAGGCAGTAGGAAGTAGTGGCCCATGACCCAGTATTATTAAGGCCGAAGGGTTGGTCGGTAAGGCCAAAATTTGCACCCCATAAAGTTTGGCTGTAGCCGCCGCCGATAATGACAGAATCAGCCCCGGCACGGGCTGTCATGTCAAACACCACGGCGATAAGCTGACCGTGCGAAATACTCTTTGAGCCACTGTTCATCGTGGCGGTGTTCCACGCGGTCGTGGTTATCCCACCGCCACCACCCGTAAGGGTGGTTTTTACGTCAAAAGTTCCGTCAGGACGGGGTGGATTGCTCGTCGTGGCGTCAACGTCCTGGATGCCTATATCAACAGTCGTTCCGGCGTTGGCAAATGTGACGGCATTGGTCCTGTATTGAATATTGCCCGTGCTGAGTGTTTTTGAACTTGCTGAGGGACCGTCCTCAAATATGACGTAACCTATGAAAGCGAGTTTTTCTGCCGTCGCATCCATCGTTCCCAAAGGAAGTACGTTGGGGCTCCCGGTCCATGGCGCGTACCACAACCCCCTGATTCCTACGCTAACCTGTGTCATGTGGTGCTCACGCTGATGCCAGGCGAAGTCAATTCAGTTTTGGCCTGCGCCTTGGTCATTCCGCCGCAATGAAAACGGGTGATGATGCTAACCGCCTGTTGGCGTTCTTCCGGTGTAATAGGGTCGTTTAGATCATCAATATTGTAATTGAAGTCAAAGGTCTGCGCCCCGACAGTCAGGCGCAACACGACATGATCGCCGCCAGCACAGACTGACTGCAAAGTGATTGTTGCGCTAGCCATTTATGTTATCTCCGGCGCATCTGGATATGGCGGTGATGGAGGCCATTAATTCATTCCTCCCTATGGAATAGTCGCTTGGGCCACGGCAGTATTATCGACTACCTGCTTGCCCTCTGACGTGGCCTGCGGAAGAGCCGAGGCCAGTGTCAGGTTCCCGGTATCGACGACGGCTGCAATGAGCACCCGGAAGGTGTCACCGGTATCTAGCACCACCATAATCGCGTCTCCGGCCTGCATGCGGGCCGTCGATTCCACCGGCAGATTGGTGGAACCCGCCGCCGTTGCGGCAGTCACCGTGGTGGTCAGGGGGCCGATGAAAGTATCAACCGGCTGCGGCCTGGCATTGGGCACTCCAGGCTTTTCCCGGCGGGCGCGGATCAGGTCCTGCGGATGGCGGGTTTCGAAGATCGAGGTATGAACCATTGCTCCGTCCCACTGCTTGCGGGCCTCCGAGGCGTAAATCGTGAAGCCCGTAACGTCATCAATCAAAAGATTGTCCCCTTGGCGCCATGATCCTCGCACACTCATGCCGATCTTCCCTTCCAGTACACCGCTGTCCGGCCACCGAGATTCCGAACGAATAAGGGCCCGGTAGAAAACCTGGGCCTGAGATCGACCTCTTGGCCCGTTGCGGTCACCATAGCAGAAGTGGCAATCGCCATTCCCAGATTTGCCACGATTGTCTGGCCCGACATCGATATCCCTGCCGCAGTCGTCATTGCCATTCCGATTGCCGCAATCACGGATTGCCCGGCAGCATTCACAGCGGCAGCGGTATCAACAGTCATCGTGATGCTGGAAGCCGCAAGGGCGCTGATTGGAGCAACAGATATGCCGTGGAAGCCTAGCATTAGATTACCGCATAACTTACTTCCGAGCCCATGAAAACTGTAGATGTCCCAGAGGCTGTGACTTGCGCCCATTGCAGCGTTACCGTGCCAGCATTTGCGCCGTTGTCGAGATAGCCTGAAATATCGACGCCAAGGCCAATTTCGGCAGTCGCAAATGCAAGAGAGGTCGAAAAGGCCGTTGCTACCGCTGTTGGACCTATGACAGCGAGGTTATTTTCAGCAATATATGTGGCGTGATAACGAACGGCAGTCGGCGCTGCTGGCCCGGTCAGTTGAACCTTGAAATCGGCAGCGGCTGGAGTGTTAATAATCAGCCTGAAACGGAATTTGTACTTTGTGCTGGCTGCAACCGCAAAAGCCAAAGTGTTGTCATTTGCATAGGTGGTCGATGTGCTTGTCTGATTTGCTGTCTTGGTGACGTAGACATACCCACCTGCACCCGAGACGACGGCAGCAGGGATCGTGCTGAATATGTTTCTAGTTCCTGCAGCCCAATTGACTGCGGCTCCGCCATTGGAACTTGCAAGTATCGCCGTGCGCGCCAAGGTGTCCGGGGTGGCATCCGTGACCGTGCCAAGCCCGACCTCCCAATTGGTGTCATCGGTGGCGCAATAATAGCAGGTGTTGCCTGTCGCTATACCCGCTACAAAGGTCTGAAATCCCGTTACCGCACCAGCGAGATTATAGGTTCCGGTTCCGGTCGTCGTGCTCGTTTCCTTAATGCGGTCTGCGTACACGAGAGCCATTTAGGTCACCGTGAATCTGGCGAGGCCTGTCGCTTGAACGTCAACGGTGAAGGTGCTTCCGCTCGTAAGAGTGATAGTGGCTCCATAGTCGATATAGAGCAAAAGCGGGTCTCCGGCCGCCGTGTCGTCATAAACGGTGACATAGCGGAAATCGGCCATCGATCCCCCCGAGGCGGTCCAAGTAAAATCAGCGCAGGCCCAGACCCAGATGCCTGTTCCGGCGCCGGATTCGGTATAGGTTACCGAGGCAAGCGCTACCCCGCCGGTCGTGTAGCCATTGCCGCTTGAAATCTGGGTGATGTCGGCAAGCAGCGTATTGGTCGCCTGGACTGGAGCTGTCAGGCTCAGGACCGCCTTGAAACTATGGCTATCCAGGTCAATGAGGCCATTGCCGATATTGAGCATCGCTTCATGGAATAAAACAGCGACAGCCATCTATCTGCTCCACATCTGAAGTTGCGCGTTGTTTACGCGCCTGGGCACATGGATGATTTGCTTGATCCAGCCGGAGAGCGGCGTTGCCGCCGAAATCCCGCCGCCAATACGGAGCGTAGTGACAGTGGGAAGCGAGCCGGAGGCATCCGCCGCCACGGTCGCCCCGTCGCTGGATATGGCAAAATCATTGGCCAGCCAGGCCGCAGCTACGCCTTCAAAGGTATTGGCCACAGTGCCTCCTGTGGTCAGCGGGGCAGTCTGGCCGACACCGCCATCAGTCACGGTATAGGCGCATACCGCACCGGAAGTGAGGCTCAGGCTGTGAAGTTCATTCGCAGTGCCATCGTCCAGTTGCGCCACGACCATGCCGGTTGCGGTCTCGAATGGCGCAGCGCGGAACGCAAGAGCGCCAGCTAAGGCATTTTGATTGAACAGGCTTGTTGCCAAGGTGCAGGCATCTGCCGAGCGCGCCACTGCGGCCGCGCCGGTCTGGATGCCGGAAGTCATGAAATTTCCCGCCTCATTCTGCACGCAGAAGACAGCAATGCTATCGGTATTCGTGGCGATGCGGAAGCCGACGACCGGATTGGCCAAGGTCTGGGTCGCAATTTCAAATCGCTGCCATGAGGTGGTGAGCGTAAGGGCGGTGAAGGTTGCCCCATCTTCGGTCATTTCCACCGTGCCGCTGCCGACAAGGCGCTTGACCCAGGCTGACGTATGGCGCGCCTGGCTTCCCAGCGTAATGGTCTGCAGAATGGTCCCTCCGCCGAGCGTGGCAGTGACCGATGACGCTGAATTTCCCACCCCATCCGGCCCAGTCTGGTCTTTGGCGGCAGTGACAGTGACCTTGGCCCATGCCGCATTGGTCAAGTCATCCGAAAAAATAACGTCATTCTGCGATGCCTTTTCGACCAAGAACCCGCGAAGAGCCAAGGTGGATGGATTGTAGTCAATGCGCGCCACATTGGTCGAGGCAGTGGCAAAGAGCCCGGTGCTGGTGATGTAGGTTCCGGAGGAACCGCGGGTGAAGGTCAGCTTTGAAAACGGCGCCCCGAGGTAATTGTTGGCTGGCGTCAAAGCGTCCCTGATTAAAAGGCTTCCAACCGAATCGTTGAAGACGAGAGACAGTCCGGATGGCTCGTTATCGCCGAGAATGACGCCAGGATCAGTCCCTGACCCGAAGATGGCCATTGCTGTGCCGCCGCCGCCACGCACAAACCCGGCTTTCGGGCCTTTTCCTTGCAGCCCTGCCATTGGGAATTTGGACAAAGGGGGCCACTTTCTGGGCACGATCAGTACTTCTTTTTCATGACCAGCTTGATCGAATAGGATGAGCCGATGTCAAAGCCCTGAGTGCTGAATTTTATATCGCCGGTGGCGTCGGGATTTGACATGAACTTGTTCACCATGCCGTTTTCCCGTTCATAATTGAATGAACCGACGCTGGCCAGTTCAAGGAATTTGACCGGATCAAGCGCATCCCAGAATAATTCCAGCAAGCCGCCGACCACCTCATATTCGATGCACATGATTTTGACCGAACGGCATGGCGGCTGCAATTCCGACACGTCCACCTTGAGGGCGAGGGCTTCATTATCGCCCTCGCTCAATCCGGTGAATTGCATGGTGACGTTGCCAACGCCGTCATACAGGATTTGGCTTGTGGTCTGCATCGCCAAACGGCCTTTCTGCTAAATCAGAACTTCCGACCATGCCATGGACATGGAGTAAACGCCGGTCTGCGCCACGGAAGCAGCAACAAAGATCAACTGGCCAGGCGGCACTATGATGGCGCCGTCGAACTGCCAACTAAAGGCGTTGATTTCGCCAAGAGCGGCGGTCGCAGAGGCCTTGCCAGCCGGCAGGAACATGGCGCCGGTGCCGCCTGCGGTGAGGGTAGCCGCCGATGGTGTAAAGCGCATGACTGAGGCATTGCCTTTGCCGAGCAGGGCATTCTTGGGCGTGCCATCGGTGAAGGCCGAGAGTGGTGCCGCAGTGGCCAGCGTGAAGCCGCAATACTGGTTTGCAATGGCCCAAGTGCCGAGCGCGATGGTGCCCGAGGTGTAGCCAATATTGAGCCAGAGCGGCACTGCATAGTGGGTAGTGGAGGTATTCCACAGGCCAAAGGTGACCGCCGTTCCCGTGGTGATGGGGGCCGCAACGCCAGCCGCAGCAGTTGAACCGATGAGCACTCGCCCGGCGGCGACCTCACTGAAATATTTCCCGCTAGAAATCGCCATGACGGACTCCTGTGAATGAGATAAGAATGAGCTGATTGAGCATTGTCATGAACCTCTAAGAGTCTACTGCTGGAATGACAAATCCTGTGGCGCCGACCACGCCGGAAACCCGGTTTTCAAACGGGTACACGCCAACAGTGGTGGTGAATATTTTGTCCGAAGCGGTTACCAAGGTGCCGGAGAAGTTGCGGTAAACCACGCCAGTTGAGGACGCCCCCAGTTTGGCCACGGTGCCATCGGTTGCCGCAGTCTGCTTGGAAATGACCACGTTGTCGCCGATTTCGATATTGGTCGAAGCGCCCGTTGTGACGGTGAGCAGGATCGGCGCATCGGCCGTGCGTTCAGTGATCGCACGGTTGCGCAGCAGGGTCACGTCAATATTGGCGTCGGCGACCAGAATCATCGAATTGACCGAGGTGACACCGGTGCCGAACCAATCGCAATCCAGGACCGCCAAGCCATCAGC
>JAHFPK010000166.1 GCA_023266715.1 Hyphomicrobiales bacterium
AACGATGGTTACAGTGACGCAGACATCTGCATCAATGCAGGTCTCCAGCATGCGGCTGGCCGACGAACCATGCCAGTAAATGTGATCGCTTTCGCGCCATTGCAGGGTGGGCGTCACGTAAGGCGTGCCTTTGAACATGTAGCCCACATGGCACACGGGGCTGGCGTCCAGGATGCCATGTACGGTTTCCACGTCATACTTCGCCCGCTTGTTCAGGCGCTTCACGCGGGTTCTTTCGCTGGGGGCTTCGGTCATGCCTGGTCCTCTTGATTGCATGATCTCTATGCGTGTCCTATGGTCTAGTGGAAAGAACCAAGATAGCCATCAATGAACAGACCACTTTTAGCACCTGCCACCAGCGAAATCGGCATCGACCGGGCCGACCATGAAGCCATTCAATCGCAGATCGCCCGTCAAATCCGGGAATTTGTGCTGAGCGGACGCTTGCGCCCGCAGGCTAAACTGCCCTCAACCCGCAGCATGGCGGAGGACCTGAAAGTGGCGCGCGCTACCGTGGTTGAGGCCTATGAACAGCTTTTGAGCGAGGGCTATATCGAAACCCGCAAAGGCTCCGGCACCCGCGTTGCCGCCGAATTGCCGGAAGCGTTTTTGAACTCAACCCCGGCACGCTTGACGGTGGGCAAGTCACCCCGCGAAAGGTCCCGCGAACCCGCCAAACCCTTCCGCTCCGGCCTCGTCGATTGGGAGCATTTTCCCCATGATGAATGGGGCAGGATTCTGGGCCGCTTCTGGCGCAATCCGCCCATCGCCATGCTGGAACACAATGACGCCTTTGGCTGGTTTCCCCTTCGCGAAGCTATCGCCCGCCATCTCTATGAGTGGCGCGGTATTTCCTGCGAAGCCTCCCAGGTGATCATGACGGCGGGCGGCATGGATGCCTTCGATCTCATCAACCGCTCGATCTTCAAGGTGGGCGACCGGATCTGGATGGAAGAGCCGGGCTACCCCACGGCGCGGCGCGTGTTCTCCTTGGGCGGCGTCAAAACCGTGGCGGTGCCGGTTGACCACGAAGGGATCATGGTGGTGAAGGGCAGGGAACGGGCAGGGCAGGCTCGCAGTGCGTTCATCACGCCTGCCCGGCAATATCCCACTGGAGTCACCATGCCGTTGTCACGAAGATTAGAACTCTTGGATTGGGCCGACGAGGCGAAAGCCATCATCATCGAAGACGATTACGACAGTGAGTACCGCTATGTGGGACGGCCTTTGCCCGCATTGATGAGCCTCGACCGCAAGGCGCGGGTGATTTATTCCGGCAGCTTCTCCAAGGTTTTTTCTCCGCTTCTGCGATTGGGCTACATTGTTGTGCCCAAATCTCTGGGCGAGCGCTTTCGCACTGAGAGGTTGGCCCATGGTGCGCCGCCATCCCTGATGGCCCAACCCGCCCTATGCGAGTTCATGACCTCGGGAACTTTCGCCATCCACATCCGCCGCATGCGACGGATTTACGCAGCACGGCGCGAAGCCCTGATCGCAACCTTGGAAGGAAGCCTGCGCTTTACCATCGACGCTTCGCCCTCAGGCCTCATGCTTCTCTTGCGCTTGAAAGCAGATGAGAATGATGACGAGGTTGTGGCGAAGCTCGCGAGCGTAGGCCTCGAAGTCCAATCCCTCTCAAGCCACTACGTGGGACGGCACAGAGAACAAGGACTGCTTTTGAGCTTCGCCGGCTTCACCGACAAGGAACTGCGGACAGCCGCGAAGAAGTTGGTGGAAATCTTGCAGTAAGCCTCATGCTGACGTGCGAACAACGCGAGGCTCGAAGCATCTGTATCCATATCTGCCGGCCCTTCGCAGCCAAGTTGCGCTTGGCACTTCAGGGTGAGGAAGTCGCTAAGACCCCAGAGGCCGTAACTCCCGCAACAGTTTTTCCTTTATCGCACGGGCGAAATCCTTGAAGCCATTCGCCGGTTCGACGAATGAATCAGCGCCAATGATGACATGATTCAGATAGTAGGTCTCCAGGTGTCGATCTTCCGCCTCGATGGAAAGGCCGTTGACCGTTATGCCGGAAGCCAATGCCTTGGTGCGGGCATCCTCAAGGTCAACCCCGCTGTTATTTGGCCCATCGCCTGAAACATCGATGATTTTGCGGTTCCCCTCAAACGCGTTACTTTCAATAAGTGCGCGGGCATCAGTGATGCCCGAAGCGATGGAAGTAGAACTCGCCCGCATCCAGCGGCGGATGAGGCTTACACGGAAGCCAAAGGCCTTTGCGTCTCGTGCGTTTTCAATAAGGGTGAAGGGCATTACCACCTGGGTTTCTCCGGGCCCGCCCCACTGGACAACTGCAATCGCCGCGCCAAAGGGCCTCAAATTATCCACCGCCTGCAATACCTCCGGGTCTCTGAAAGCCCGCGCGATGCCTTCATTCTGCAACTGGAATTCATTCACATCAACGCTGGCTGAACTGTCCAACGCCAGTACCAGTTCAATGACGACGGGCGTTTTGGTCTGGGCCTGGGATGGTGAAGCCAGCGCGATCAGAGCACAAAAAACACGCGACCCCATGCCGCGCGCGAATTGACACATTCGCGCCTGAATCTGCGGCAATCTCCGCCCCATGAGTAAACTTGTCCTGGAATTCTTTGCAGCCACTGCTCTCACCCTTGGCGCCATCCTAGCACTGACACCCGGTGTCTTGGCTAATGACGTGAAGGTGATGGGGGCCTTTGCCCGCGCTTCCGCCATGCCTGCGGCGAAGACGGGCGCGGTCTATATGACCCTTACCAATCAGGGGGCAGCGCCGGACCGCCTTCTTGCGATTACCACTGATGCCGCACTCACCGCCGAGGTTCATGAAGGCCTGATGGAGAATAGCGTGGCCAAGATGCGGCCGGTGGAAACCCTGGAAATTCCAGCCGGTGGCAGCGTGGACCTGAAGCCCGGCGGTTTTCATATCATGCTTGGCTCATTGAAAGCGCCGTTGAAGAAGGGTGACATGATCATGCTCCGGTTAAAATTCGAACGTGCCGGGATGGTGGACGTGATGGCCAATGTGGGTGACCTGGCAGAGGACCACGCTCACACGGAAGGTTCAACCGGCAACTGATTTTCTTCCCGGAGTGGCTTCAAGGCTCTTTCTTCCTCCCTGATGCGCCAGGCTAGAAGCGCCAGATTGATGCAGCCGAAAATTATGGCAAACCACCACAGGCCAAAGACCAGCGGCAGAATGAAAATTTCCGCCGCAACAATCATGTAATTCGGGTGGCGGAAATATTTGTAAGGTCCGGCATGGCTCAAGGTTTCTCCGGGAACGACAATGATGCGGGTGGTCCAGCGGCTTCCCAAGGCGGCAATGATCCAGCCGCGCGCCGCCTGCAGGACAAGATAGACAATGGCCCAGAACCAGGCCACCTCATGGCCCCATACGGAATACCAAAGCCCCGCAATCCACACGGCATGGAAAACGACGATGAGGGGATAGTGGCCTGAACTGACTTCAACCCCGCCATTGGCAAGCAGGCGCTTGGTGTTGCGCCGCGCAATGGAAAGCTCCACAAGGCGTTGCAGGGTGACGAGGGCGAGGATCGTAAAATTTGTCCACATCGCGTCATTGTAGCATGGTGAGGAAGCCAGCTGTAAAGCCTGGCCCCAGGGCTGAAACAAATCGTCGTCCGGTGAAATTTTCCTTCAGGCCCTCATTCAATACGAACAGGACGGTAGGCGCAGACATATTGCCATAGCCCGCCAGAATCCTGCGTTCATCGGCAAGCTTGCCGCTTTCGAGATCAAAGGCTGTTTCGAGTGCCGTGATCACCTTGGCCCCGCCGGGATGGAAGGAGTAGGCCCCGATGTGGTTGAAGTTCAGATTGTGGCCCCGAAGGAACTGATCGGCGGCCGGGCGTAAATCACGCAGCGCCAAATCTGGAATACTACGCGAAAAGATGGCGCTGAAACCAGTATTGTCCATGCGCCAGCCCATGACATCTATTGTATTGGGCCATGTGTGTTCGCCGGTGAATTCGATTTCACCGTGGGTATTGTTTCCACGGGTTGAAAGAACCGCCGCTGCCGCGCCATCGCCGAATAGCGCCGTGGCAACAATGTTGGACTTTGTCATTTCATCCCGGCGGAAGGTGAGCGAGCATAATTCAATGACGACCACCAATACATTTGAATCAGGCTGAGCCACGGCCAGCCGAGCCGCAAGGGAAAGGCCTGCAACGCCGCCCGCACAGCCCAGGCCAAAGACCGGAACCCGGTTGACATCATCACGAAAGCCCAACTCGCTCATCACGCGTGCTTCGATAGTGGGCGTGGCAATACCGGTTGACGAGATCGTCACGATGGTATCGATCTGGTTCGCTTCCAATCCCGCCTGTTCAAGGGCACGCGCCGATACCACGCCAAAAAGATGTGAAGCTCCGGTAACAAAAGCTTCCGAGCGTTCAGGCCAGCCCTGTTCCTCGCGAAACCAGTCATAGGTACATGCGGAGTATCGCATATTGATGCCCGTGTTGGCATAGACCGGCATCATCCGGTCAAAATCCGCCTGGCGGCCACCGAAAATCTTGGCGGCTTCGACCATAACCTCCTCAGTTCTGAGCTCATGCTCAGGAACTGCGGTGGCAAGACTGAGTAACTTGGCGCGCACGGGAAAGTTCCTTATTTGTCAATCTTTCTTCTATCTACTACGCAGACCGCATCAGACTGGTTCATTAACTTTTCGGCCGACAATGGCTTCCCGGTGGGCCGCATAAATGCCCGCGGCAATGATAAGGACCATGCCCACGTAGGAAACCGCATCGGGAAATTCATTGAAAACGGCCATGCCGAGAATGATGGCAAATAGCACGTTGGAATAACGGAAGGGTGCCGTGGCCGAAAGATCGCCGAGCCGCAGGGTGGCGACCATGAACATGTAGCCGGTGGCCAGTAGAATGGCCGCGGCACAAAGTAGCCCGAATTGCCAGAAGGCAACGTTTTGAAACCCCTGGTAGAAGCCATAGGCGACACCGCCAAGGGCAACAAAACAAGCATTTGCGAGAGCTATGATAAAGGTTGGAATGTGGGCCGGAATGCGCTTGGTGATCAAGTCGCGGAAGGCCAATACGAAGACGATACCCAAGGCCAGGACTTCATAAATGGTGAAGGTGGAAGGCGAGGGCCGCACTATCATTAATACACCGATGAAGCCCGCAAGAATTGCGGTGGTGCGCCGGAGCCCCACCTTCTCCTTGAGGAAAATAACGGAAACCAGAAGCACCGCGAGCGGTACGCTTTGCAAAATGGCTGTAAGATTTGCAATGGGCATATGCATCAGCGCCGTGAGGAACAGAAATGTGCCGAGGACATCAAGAAGCGATCGCGCCAGCACATTGGGCGCGAACAGCAAGGGCACACTGCCAAGAATTCCCTGCTGGACGCAGATCGCAGCAATCACTAGAACCGAAAGAACCCCGCGAATGCTAATGATCTCGCCAAGCGGCAGCGTGGTGCCGATGGTCTTGATGCAGCTGTCATTGAGGATAAAGCAGGCCATGGCAATGACCATGTAGAGGCCGGCGCGGAGCACTTGGTTCGGCTGAGGGAAAGGCATTAGGGGATATTTTCCTTAAAACGCGGGCGGCATCAACTCAGTTTTGGCGTTACGGTCTTGAAGGGTTTCACGATGGGCGGTAAAGAGTCCTGCCGCAATGACAAGCGCCATGCCAATGTAGGAAAGGAAATCCGGATACTCGTTGAAGACCAGGATTCCGGCAATGATTGCAAACACAATCTCAGAGTATCGAAACGGAGCAGTGGCCGAAAGCTCGCCCAATCGCACGGTAGCCAATATAAAGACATAACCGCACGTCACCAGAAGGCCAGCTCCAAAAAGCAGTTCCAAATGCCAGGTTTCAACCTCTTGAAATCCTTGCAGCAGGCCGAAACAAAAACCGCTCAACGATACAAAAATGGCGTTCGCGAGGGCTACGATGAGGAGCGGAATCTGGAGTGCAATGCGCTTGGTGAGGAGATCGCGCAGCGCCACGACGAACACGATACCAATTGCAAGAGACTGATAGATGGTGAAGGTCTGGGGAGCGGGCTTCACAATCAATAAAACACCCACAAATCCTGCAGTGACCGCCACCGAGCGTGCGACGCCTGCTTTTTCTCCAAGAAAAATGACTGCAACCACAACGACAACAAGGGGAACGCTTTGTGTGATAGCCGAGAGGTTTGCGATGGGCATATGCGTGAGCGCTGAGACAAACATGAATGATCCCAGCACATCCAGCAGGGAGCGCAACAAGACTGTGCCCGTGAAAATCATCGGCACGCTTTTTAAGATGCCCTGCTGGGCAGAGATGAGGAAGAGGAAAACCGTCGACAATAGGCCGACGAGGCAGATGACTTCACCAAGGGGCAGGGTCGTGCCGATCAGCTTTATGCACGTATCACCTCCCACAAAACAGGCCGTCGTG
>JAHFPK010000167.1 GCA_023266715.1 Hyphomicrobiales bacterium
GTTGAATCGGGCGTTGAAGGTGTGATCATTCTGGACGGCCGCGTGCCCCATTCCGTGCTGCTGGAATTGCTGACGCCGCACGGCGTTGGCACGCGTGTTTCACGGACCGGTGTATGAGGGGTTTCGACCATATCGACACCTGGGTGTTTGATCTCGACAACACACTCTATCCAGCCTCATGCCGCCTGTTCGATCAGATCGATAGGAAGATGACCGGGCTCGTCTCCGAAATTTTGAAAATTGCGCCGGCAGAAGCGCGAACCATTCAAAAAGGTCTGTTCCACAAGTATGGTACCACGCTGCGTGGCCTCATGGTCGAGCATGAAGTTGATCCCATCTATTTTCTGCGCCACGCCCATGACATTGACTACGCGCCCGTTCCCGCCAACGTGGAATTAGATGAAGCCCTGCATGCGCTTCCTGGGCGAAAGTTGATTTTCACTAACGGCACCGTTGCCCATGCCGAAAGTGTGTTAAAGCAGTTGGGTGTCACCCGCCACTTCAAGGATATTTTTGATATCGTCCATTCCGATTACATTCCGAAACCTGAGCGCGGGCCCTATGAAAAATTTATCCGCCAAACCAAAATCAGGCCTGAGACCTCCGCCATGTTTGAGGACATTGCGCGCAACCTTCAGGCTCCCCATGAGTTGGGCATGACCACCGTATTGGTCACATCGGATGACAATGCCGATGCCAATATCCTGAATGGCATTGGCCGCGCCGACTATGTCCATCACGTCACAAGTGATCTCGCCGGATTCCTGAAATCCGTCTCCATAAAATTATCGCATTATCAAGAGGGAGCATCCCATGAAAAACATTCAAGCCATCATTGAGCAGGCCTGGGAGGCGCGCGACAAGATAACCCTGAAAACCAAGGGGCCAATCCGCAAGGCCGTTGCAACCGCGATGAACATGCTCGATTCCGGCGAGGTCCGCGTTTGCGAGAAGGTGGCTGGCGCCAATGAGACGCAATGGGTGACCAACCAGTGGCTCAAGAAGGCCGTGCTCCTGTCTTTCCGCCTGAATGATATGGAACTTATCGGTGGTGGCTCCGGCAAATCGAAGTGGTGGGACAAGGTGCCGTCAAAATTCGAGGGCTGGACCGCCAAGGACTTTCGGGCGGGGGGATTCCGCGCCGTGCCAAACTGCGTCGTGCGCCACTCCGCCTATATCGCACCGGGCGTCATCCTCATGCCGTCCTTCGTGAATTTGGGCGCCTATGTCGACAAGGGCACCATGGTTGATACCTGGGTGGCCGTCGGCTCCTGCGCCCAGATCGGCAAGAACGTGCATCTCTCCGGCGGCGTCGGTATCGGCGGCGTTTTGGAGCCCATGCAGGTAGGCCCCACCATCATCGAAGATAATTGCTTCATCGGCGCGCGCTCGGAAGTTGTGGAAGGTGTTATCGTCGGCGAAGGCTCGGTCCTCTCTATGGGCGTATACATCGGCCAGTCCACCAAGATCGTCGACCGCGCCACGGGCGAAGTCTTCATGGGCCGCGTGCCGCCCTATTCCGTCGTGGTGCCAGGCTCCCTGCCGCAGAAGCCCTATGCCGACGGATCGCCAAGTCCTTCGCTCTACTGCGCCGTGATCATAAAGCGCGTCGACGAAAAGACCCGTTCCAAGACCGCCATTAATGATTTGTTGCGGGACTGAAACTTCCACTTCCGGTTTATGTGATTCTCGGGGATAAAGCCCCTGGGGGCTTCAACGGCGCAAGCGCGCCCGGAGGAAAATATGGACTGGAAATATCTCCTGACGAGTTTTGAAGGCCGTATCAGTCGCCAGCCTTTTTGGCTCAGTGTTCTGGCGCTTTTTATTGCCCAATGGGTGATCATGATCATCTTGAGCATGGTGTTTGGCTTTTCGATGATGGGCGGAATGGATCCCAACACGACACCTGAACAGGCCGCTGCCATGGCCACAAGCGGCATGATGCCGATCATCATAATATCCCTGCTGTTTCTCTATCCGGCCCTCGCGGTCTATACGAAGCGCTGGCATGACCGCGGCAAGTCCGGCTGGTGGACGCTGATCCTGCTGGTACCGTTTATTGGCTTCATATGGTTCCTGGTTGAATGCGGATTCCTGCGCGGCACCGAGGGTCCGAACCAGTACGGCAATGACCCGTTGGCTTGAGTTTTTAATTTGGTTAACAAGGCGTCCGGTCATTCTGGCCGGACGTATTTTTTACCGCTATGCTGGCGCCCATGAAAAATGCGCCGACCGATTCCGTCCCCATCCTGCAAGACCTGATCCGCTGCCGCTCCATCACACCCCATGAGGGCGGAGCACTTACCGTGCTCGAAAACCTGTTGAGCAGCTATGGCTTTGTCTGCCAGCGCCTGATCTTCAAGGACAAGGACACGCCGGACGTTGAAAATCTTTTTGCCCGCATCGGCACCGCCGAACCGCATCTGTGTTTTGCCGGCCACACCGATGTGGTGCCCGCTGGCAATGAGGCCGATTGGACCCAAGACCCTTTCGCCGCCGAAATCAAGGATGGGGTTCTCTACGGCAGGGGTGCCATCGACATGAAAGGCTCGGTTGCCGCCTTTGCCGCTGCGGCCATCGATTACGTGAAGGAGAATGGCAAGCCAGCGGGCTCCATTTCATTTCTGATTACGGGCGATGAGGAAGGCCCCGCCATCAATGGCACCGTGAAGGTCTTGGAATGGATGAAGGCCAATGGCCATCTTCCCAACCATTGCCTTGTGGGCGAACCGAGTTCAGTGGAAAAATTGGGCGATACCATCAAGGTTGGCCGCCGTGGTTCTCTCAGTTTTGATGTCACCGTGGAAGGCGTCCAGGGCCACGTGGCCTACCCAAAAAAAACCGACAATCCAATTTCGAAACTGGCCCGCCTCGTGGACTGGATCTCACAGGCGAAACTCGATGACGGCAATGACCATTTCGACCCCTCGACTCTCGCGGTGACGACCTTTGATGTGGGAAATCCCGCAGGCAATGTTGTGCCCGCCCGCGCTACAACGAAATTCAATATCCGCTACAGCACGGAACATAATTTTCAATCCCTGCGCGATTGGGTGGACGCCCAGGTTGCGGCGGTAAAAAAAGAGCTTGGCGGTACCTGGATTGTCAATGCTTACGAAGGTGCCGAAGCTTTCATCACCGAACCCGGCGCTTTTGTGGGCCTTGTGCAGGATGCGGTGGAACAGGAAACCGGGCTTGTGCCAAAACTTTCTACCGCTGGCGGAACATCCGATGCCCGCTTCATCAAGAACTATTGCCCGGTGCTTGAATTTGGCCCCATCAACGCCACCATCCACCAGGTCGATGAGCGCATTTCGATTGATGAACTTCGCGCCACGCAAATCATCTATGGCCGCATCATTGCGGCCTACTTCAATAATCAACCCTGACGAGATAAAGTCCTTCCGGTGGCGCAACTACGCCACAGGCCGTGCGGTCCTTGGCATCCAGGGCTGCCTGCAGGTCTTGGGACGTCCACTTGCCTTCGCCAACAAGTTTCAGCGAACCCACCATGGAGCGCACCTGGCTGTGCAGGAACGAGCGCGACTCCGTGCGGATTTCAATGAATTCGCCGAAGCGGCTCACATCGAGACGGTCAAGGGTACGCAGGGGCGATTGCGCCTGGCACTGGCTGTCGCGAAAGGTTGAAAAATCATGGTGGCCGACAAGGATTTTGGCCGCCTCATGCATGGCGTTCGCATCAAGCTCCACGGGCACGAACCAGACCTGGCCCTGATCGAGGGTTGGCGGCGCCCGGCGGTTGAGAATGCGGTAGAGATAATGCCGCTTGGTGCCGGAAAAGCGCGCATTGAAATCATCGGGCACGAGCTCAGCTTCGAGAACGCAAACCTTGTGCGGCCTCACCCCGGCATTGATGGCATTGCGCAACACGAAGGGATCCCACTCACGCAGCAGGTCGACATGGGCCACTTGCCCCAGCGCATGAACACCCGCATCGGTGCGGCCAGCCCCCTGCACCATGGCCGGCTCACCATTGATTTGCGCGATTGCCGCCGTGAGCACGCCCTGAATGGTCTTGTCATGGAGCTGAATTTGCCAGCCGTAGAATTCAGCACCATTATATTCGAGTGTGAGCTTGTAGCGCGGCATCAGGTAAGCCTTGTGCCTTTGGGAACCGGAAATCCGCGCAGGAACGTGGCGGTGTCCATCACGCCTTTTCCTTCGCGCTGCAATTTGACGAGGCGAACGGCGTTGGAGCCGCAGGCAACGGTGAGATGTTCATCAAGAACAGAACCTGCCGCGCCCGCTTGCTCGATAATTTCGCAGGCCAGAACCTTGACACGCGAGTCCTTGAAACTGAACCACGCGCCGGGAAAAGGCGACAGGCCATGAATATGATTGTGAACGTCACGGGCACTCTTTGAAAAATCTATATGTGTTTCGGTCTTTTCAATCTTCCTGGCATAGGTGACGCCTTCGCTTGATTGCTTAGTACAGGGAACCGGAAATTTTTCCAGAGTCTTCGCCATCAGGGCGGCGCCGAGCTTTGCCAACTCATCGTGCAGCAGTCCTGCCGTTGTTGCCGGCGTTATGGCAATACGAGCCATCTTGCATACGGGACCTGTATCAAGACCTTCTTCCATCCGCATAATGCTGACGCCGGATTCCATATCGCCCGCCATGACTGCGCGTTGAATGGGGGCGGCTCCCCGCCAGCGTGGCAAAAGCGAAGCATGAACATTGAAACAGCCCAGGCGCGGTGCATTTAGGATTGGAAGCGGCAAAATAAGGCCGTAAGCCACAACCACAGCCGCATCGGCCTTGAACACGGCAAATGAATTTTGCTCGTCGGCAGAGCGCACGTGGCGGGGTGTTCTGACTTCCATGCCCTTTGAAATTGCATAGTCATGCACGGGCGATGGCCGCAAATTTTGCCCCCGCCCAGCTGGCCGCGGCGGTTGCGAATAGACGCAGAGAATGTCATGTCCGGCAGCGACGAGCGCTTGCAGCGTGACAACAGCGAATTCGGGTGTGCCCATGAACACGAGCTTCATGGGCCTAGAGCTTTCCCAGTTTCTGCGCCTTCACAAACTTTTTGACCACCCGGTCGCGTTTCAGCTTGGAAATATAGTCAATGAACAGCACGCCGTTGAGATGGTCGATTTCATGCTGAATGCAGGTGGACAGCACGCCGCTGGCATTGAGCTCCTGGGGTTCGCCCTGCCGGTCGAGATAGCGCACTTTCACCTCGGATGGCCGTGACACCATTTCAAAAAATTCCGGAATGGAAAGGCAGCCTTCCTCATAGTCGCTCAGGGCCTCGCTGGCCGACATGATTTCCGGATTGGCCATGAACAGCGGCTGGCGTTCTTCGCCGTCCTTGGAAAGGTCAATCACCACCAGCCGCTGGGGCACGCCAATCTGCACCGCGGCCAGGCCGATGCCCGGTGCATCATACATGGTCTCCAGCATGTCATCGAATATCTTGCGCACAGCCTTGTCCACGCCCACAACGGGCTTGGACGTTTGCCGCAGAAGCGGATCAGGCAGGGTGATAATGTCGCGAAGGCTCATGGCCCTCAGATAAGCGAGCAGGCCTTCAAGGTCAATCAGGCGAGCCAGACGCATCGCCAGGGCGGCAAAACCATGCTATCTTAAGCTACTTTCGCTGGAAAAAGGCGGATTGTCGCCTAGCCTCGCGAAACGCAATTGGGAGGATCACATGGCCAAATATATCGAGCTTTTAAGCTGGACCGACCAGGGTATCAAAAATGTAAAGGACAGCCCCAAGCGGTTGGATGCAGGCAAAGCCCTTGCCAAGAAGATGGGCTGCGAAATACGGAAATTTTACATGACCACCGGGGCCTGCGACATGGTGGTCATCATAGATGCGCCCGATGACGAAACAGCCGCAAAATTCAACCTGACCCTCGCCATGGGTGGCAATGTCCGCACCACAACCCTTAAAGCCTTCTCCGAGGATGCCTATCGCAAGATAATTGGCAGCCTGTGACAGCAGAGGCAGAGGTAGGGGCGCGCCTTCCGCCTAGGTGACTTCACCTAGGCGAAAGGAATTCGCGCCAAATATTAACTTGGAGCATGTTGTTTTCGGCAAAGTCATGCAACTTTGCCGCAACATGCTCTCCCCGCCCTTGCCTTTTCACGTCAAAACACCGATATATCCCTCGGGAGGTTGGCGGCGGACGTACCGCTCGCCAACCGGGTCAGGTCCGGAAGGAAGCAGCCCCAACGAGATCGGAACGGGTTGCCCGTCCAGCCTCCCACCTTTAATATTCTGAGCCATCATGACGGAAGCACCACATAGCATGAGCGCTCAAGGATACCGCGTTCTCGCCCGCAAATACCGGCCAAAGAATTTCGCTGACCTCATTGGTCAGGAAGCCATGGTACGCACCCTTACCAACGCCATTGCTACAGGTCGCATTGCCCAGGCCTATATGCTGACCGG
>JAHFPK010000168.1 GCA_023266715.1 Hyphomicrobiales bacterium
GCCCTTCAAACGGGTGAACACGGAGGGCCGCGAGGTGCAGGGAACGGGTCTCGGGCTGCCGCTTACGAAAGCGCTGGCGGAAGCCAATCGCACCACATTCAGAATCTCAAGCGAACCCCGCAAGGGCACACTCATTGAACTCACATTCCCGACAACACGTGTTCTCGCGGAATAACAGTCGAGCGAGATGGCGCTGAGTTCCACGAGCCCGAAGTTCAAAACTTCCAGAGCTGACACTTGGCTTGCGCTTGGTGCAGGCGTTATTGCCCTCACCATTGCGCTTCCCATTCTCACAATAGTTTTTCTTTCCTTCACGCCAAATGAAAACATCTGGCCGCATTTGTTGAGGACGGTTCTGCCTGGCTATGTTTGGCGCACTCTTGGATTGTTGGCCGGCGTAGGGTTTTTGACTTTCATTATAGGCACGTCCACCGCCTGGCTTGTCACCATGCGCGAATTTCCCCTAAGGCGGATATTGCAATGGGCCTGCCTCATGCCCCTTGCCATGCCGACCTATATCGTTTCCTACACCTACGTAGATTTTCTCAATTATGCCGGGCCGCTACAATCCTGGCTGCGTGGCGTTGCGGGATGGACAAGCCCTCAGGACTATTATTTCCCGGAAACTCGTTCGCTCACCGGCGCCATCCTTGTGCTTTCCATGGTGCTCTACCCTTATGTATTCATGACAGCGCAGGCGAGTTTCTTGCGCCAGCCAACGAGCCAACTCGATGTGGCGCGAACCCTCGGCAAATCACCATGGGGGGCTTTTTTTTCCGTTGCCCTTCCCCAGGCACGGCCAGCCATCGTGGTTGGCGTCAGCCTGGCCCTGATGGAATGCCTAAATGACATTGCCGCCGTGGGCTTCTTTGGGGTTCGTACCTTGACGCTGGGCATCTACACAACCTGGCTGGGGGAAGGCAATCTCGGCGGGGCGGCGCAGCTGGCGGGGGTTCTTCTTCTTTTTGTTTTTCTGCTTTTGTGGATTGAACGGCGGGCACGCCGGCAACAGGCGCAATTGCCCGCTTCGCGCCATCACAGCGCTGCCCGACGCAGCGTACTTGCGGGCTGGCATGGAATTCTGGCCATGCTTGCCTGCTTTTTACCTGTGTTTCTCGGCTTTATCCTGCCGGGGCTCATCCTCCTGAGATTTGCGGCAAAGCGCCTGGGGAGCGTTTTCACGGCAGAATACCTGGCTGCGGTCTGGCACTCATTCATTCTCGCCCTGGCGGCAAGCCTTGTGGTCATCGTGCTGGGTCTCATTCTGGCCTATGCCCATCGCTCGTCACGGGGAAAGTGGGTCAACATCACGCTCCGGCTGGCGAGCATCGGCTATGCCATACCGGGAACAGTGCTTGGCATTGGCGTCCTTATCCCGCTGGCCTATTTCGACAACAGCGTGGATACCTTCATGCGCAACAGTTTTGGCATTTCCACCGGCCTATTACTCTCAGGCACGATCGCCGCAATCATCTTTGCCTATGCCATCCGCTTTCTGGCGATCTCCTTTGGTTCACTGGAAAGCGGGTTGGAAAAAGTTACACCCAATCTCTCGTTTGCGGCGCGAACCCTGGGCCGGACGCCGTTCAGAACCGTCATGGAAATTCATCTGCCAATCCTGCGCCCTGCGCTTATCACGGCAGCCCTTCTGGTGTTCGTGGATTGCATGAAGGAATTGCCGGCAACTCTCATCCTCAGACCTTTTGATTTCGATACGCTCGCAACCCTGGTGTTTACGCTGGCTTCGCTTGACCAACTGGAAGAGAGTGCCGCGCCGGCACTTTCCATCGTGGCTGCGGGGCTCATTCCGATCATTCTGCTCACGAGAAATCTTCGCGACCCTGGGACGCACTAACTGAGAGCGGCAAGATTCCGGAACAATTCGAGGGCTTCGGGATTCGCCAAGGCTTCCCGGTTCTTGACCTCGCGGCCATGGACGATTTCCCGCACGGCCAATTCCGTGATCTTTCCGGACTTGGTGCGCGGAATATCACTGACGGCCAGGATCACGGCGGGGACGTGGCGGGGCGAGGCGCCATCTCTCACCTGTTTCTTGATCAGGGCAATCAATTTGTCATCCAGCACGACACCGGGAGCCAATCTCACAAAGAGCACGACGCGCACGTCATGGTCCCAGTCCTGGCCGATCGCCAAAGCTTCAAGCACCTGAGGGATGCGCTCAACCTGGGCATAGATTTCCGCCGTGCCGATGCGTACGCCACCAGGGTTCAGCGTTGCATCGGAACGGCCATGGATAATGAGGCCGCCGTGGGAGGTGATTTCTGCAAAGTCACCGTGGCACCAGATATTGTCGAAGCGCGTGAAATAGGCGTTGTGATATTTCTGGCCATCGGCATCATTCCAAAACATCACGGGCATGGAGGGAAATGGCTGCTTGCAGACCAATTCACCTTTTTCCTGTTTCACCGGGCGCCCGTTGTCGTCCAGCACGTCCATGGCCATGCCAAGCATCGGCCCCTGGATTTCGCCACGCCACACGCCGGAAAGCGGATTGCCGCCAACGAAGCAACCGCAGATATCAGTGCCACCGGAAATGGAGGCGAGATGGATATCCGGTTTTATGGCGTCATAAACAAAGTCGAAGTTCTCCGCACTCAAGGGCGAACCGGTGGACATCATGGTGCGAAGGTTTTTGAGCTTATGGCTATCGCGGGCACGCCAGCCGGTCTTGCGAACGGAATCGATATATTTGGCCGAGGTTCCGAAGATCGTCATATCCGCCGCGTCGGCAAAATCAAAGAGCACGCGTTCATTGGGATGGAACGGCGAGCCGTCATAGAGCAGAAGCGTGGCGCCTGCTCCCAAGCCACTCACCAGCCAGTTCCACATCATCCAGCCGCAGGTGGTGAAATAGAAGAGACGGTCATCAGGCCTCACATCGGTGTTCAGGACGAGCTCACATAGGTGCTTCAGCAAAATCCCGCCGGCCCGGTGAACAATGCATTTTGGAATGCCCGTGGTTCCCGACGAGTAGAGAATATAGAGCGGATGATCGAAAGGCATTTGGGCAAAGTCAATAGGCGCTTCGCTTTCGCCCGATCTGAAGGCCTCAAGAGTTCGCGCACGGGGCAATTGCGCTGCCATGGCTTCGGCCTGCCCGGTGTATTCGATCACCACTGTGTGTTCGACGCCCGGCAGTTGGGTCAGGACCTTGGCGATTTTCTCCGCGAGGCTGTGGGTCTTTCCAGCGTAGAAATAAGCATCGCAGGTGAACAGGAGCTTCGGCGCAATCTGGCCAAAGCGATCAAGAATGCCGCGCTCGCCAAAGTCCGGCGAGCAGGATGACCAGATGGCTCCAAGCGAGGCAACGGCGAGAAAGGCCACGATGGTTTCCGGATGGTTGGGGACCACGGCACAAACCCGGTCGCCTGATTTGATGCCTGCCTTCACCAGGGCCCGGTGGGTTTGTGCCACGCGCGCATTCAACTGGGCCCAGGTCATGGTCATCCTGATTTTGTCCTCGCCCCAAAAAACCAGCGCGGGCTTATCATCGTTTCGCCTTAAAAGGTTTTCGGCATAGTTCAATTTTGCATCGGGGAAAAAACGCCCACCCGGCATCTTATTCCTATCAATGATCATGCGTTTTCCGCGGGTTTCCGCCCTGATCCCACAAAAATCCCACAGTTTCGACCAGAAAGCTTCCGGCCTTTCGGTGGAGAACCTCAAAATATCCGCATAGGAATGCAAATGTAATCCGTCAGAGCCTTCCAATTCATCCATGAATCGGCGAAGATTCGAGCCCGCTTTCCTTTTTTCTGATGGCGTCCACAGAGGCTGGTCGGGCATTACTTATCTCCAATGGGGATTTGGTCCATAATACATTGAGCTTGAGGTGGAGGAATGATGAAAAAGCGACTTGTTTGGATTGGTGTGGTCCTGTCCTTAGGTCTCTTTGCCGCAGCGACATGGGCCTTCATCCATCCGGGTTTTGCCGTTGTCCAGTTGCAAGACTATGTCACGCGCAAGACGGGCCGCACGCTTCTGGTCAATGGCGCGGCCAAGCTGGAATTCTTCCCCAAACTCGGCGTGCGCCTTGACAATGTTTTCCTGTCCAACCCCCAGGGCATGGACGGCAATTTTGCCCGGGCCGCGACTGCCCGAGTGCCTCTTCAATTCAGCGACCTTTTCCGGCGCAAGCTTAAAATCAGGGAAATCGCCCTTGATCAGCCGGTGTTTAATTTATTGATCGACAAGGAGGGCCACAGCAATTGGGTATCCAGTGGGAAAAGCACCCCAGTTGAGGTGGGGAAATCCAACAAGGATGCGAGCTCCAAGGAACCTCTGACCCTGCTGGTCGAAAACGCTACGGCCAACTTCCTTGATGAGCGCAATGGCCAGGCTTTCTCGCTGGAAGAGGCAACGGCAAACATTACTATTGGCGATGATGATGAGCTTGTGGTTCAGGGGACAGCGGCAATCAACAAGCAGTTCGCCCATATCGAAGCCGAAGTGAAATCGTTGCGGCGGGTGAGCGAGGACGGGTCGCCGTTTGACCTTTCCATCACCGCCCCGGCCCTGGCAGTGAATTTCACAGGCCGGCTGGCAACCACCGAAAAGCTCAATCTCGCCGGGGCAATTGACGCCACCTCTCCTGACCTTCGCTTGCTGGCAAAATGGCTAGGCTCCGAGATCAAGGGGAGCGCCGGCCTCAAGAATTTCTCGCTTGCCGGCGCCCTGGATGCAAAAGGCGTGATTTTCAACCTGAGCAAGGCGAGCGTTGCCTTGGACGGCATGGTTGCGAATGGCGACATGGCTGTTGATTTCAGCAAAAAGAAGCCCCTGGTCAGTGCCACACTTTCAACGGATCTGTTTACACTTGATCCCTATCTCACCGCCCATGAGACCGGCACAGCAAGCCAGGGATCTGTTGATGCTGGCTGGGACACCTCCGCGCTCTCGTTTTCCGGGCTCAATGGCATTGATGGCAACTTCGCGCTCTCAGCCTTTCTGGTCAAATGGAATGGCGCAGAATTTGGCCCCGTCGAAATATCCAGCACATTAAAGGAAGGGCGCCTTGAAACAGCCATTCAGGAAACGCCCCTTTATGGCGGCAAGGCAAATGCAAAAATTGTTCTTGATGGCGTTCAAGACTCCCCAGTGTTGCAACTGGATCTTGATGCCCACGATATAAGAGGTGAAAAGTTTTTTGAAGATTTTGCAGGGGTGGATTGGCTTGCTGGAAACACCGGCCTCAAGGTTTCATTAACTGCCTCAGGCCAAACGCAACGGGAGATGATGTCCACGTTGGCAGGCAATTTCACAATTGAGCTTTCGGATGGGGAGATCACCGGCCTTAATATTGTGGACATGATTTCGAAGGTAGGCACCGCGTTGAGTGAAGGCTGGGGGGAAGGCCCGGAAAATCTAACTTCCTTTGACATGGCCGCAGCTTCCTTCGTTATCGAAGATGGCGTTGCGCGGTCCACCGATATACGGGTGGAAAGCTCGGCCTTCGAAATTTCAGGGGGCGGGGCAGTCGACATGCTCCGCCGCGCGCTTGATTTCAAATTCGATCCGGCGCTTGTCACTGGTGGTAGTCAAACAGCCAGTCTTCCGGTCCAGGTGGTGGTGAAGGGGCCATGGCAAAAACCCAAAATATATCCTGATATAGACGGGATTCTTGATGATCCGGAGACGGCCTACGAGGCTTTGCGCGGCCTCGGCATGTCGGAAAAAACTTTCAAGGAAATCGGCAAGTCGGGCAAGAAACTTTTCAAACAGCTCTTCAGCAATTGATGTCTCTCCTGCAGGAGCGCAATATCACACCATGATCCGCATCCAGCGCCACCCCTTTGATACGGCCGCCGAACTTGCAAAACTCAAGCGAGGCCGCACGGATATTGGCGGCACTGTGGTTTTTGTCGGAACGATGCGCGATCTCAGTGACGGCAAGCCAATATCCACCATGACCCTTGAGCACTATCCCGGCATGACCGAAAAGGCCCTCACGGAAATTGATGCCGAAGCCCATCGGCGCTGGCCGCTGCTTGATACGCTCATTGTCCATCGTTACGGAACGCTCACGCCCGGCGATGATATTGTGTTGGTCATTGCCACGTCGGGCCACCGGGAGGCTGCATTTGCGGCCTGCAATTTTCTCATTGATTGGCTCAAGACCAAGGCCCCCTTCTGGAAAATAGAGGGGGGACCGCAAGGGGAAAACTGGGTGCCGGCGAAATCATCCGATGACGAGAGCGCCTCGCGATGGGATAAGACGTCTTCGTGACTCGTGACTGGAGACGTCCTCGCCCGTTTTATCGCAGCGCCATCGATGCCCTCATATTCCTGGCCGTTCTCACCCTTGTCCTGGCTGTCATGACACGCCTCGGCATCATAGATCTGGAACCGGGTGC